>CASICT010000001.1 GCA_949373265.1 Candidatus Poseidoniaceae archaeon
AATGACATTGCTCCATCGAATTTCCCCATCATCGTATTGGTAAATTGCCCTGCTGTGAAGTTTCCAGGAACATCATCGCCAGTCCAAGTCAGACCTGAACCGTCATCAAGATATCCGCTTTCATTAACATGAAGCCAAGCATCGATAACTGTAGCATTACCCGGGACTTCAAAGGCATCAGATACTGATTTTGAGGAACCTGCAAGTCCTGAAGGGCCATTCCAAGTGCTTACAGCAGCTGTTGTTACGCTGCTGAACATTAGGACTGTCAAGAATAATGCAACTACAGATTTTTGCGACGACATTGACAATTCACTCGGACCCTACGGGTCCGGCGAACCATATCAATACTGCGCCGTAAATCGTTTTAGGAAAAGTGCAATTTAATCGATAAAATCAATGACGATGTTGGGCCGAATTGGAGCCACCAGCGAGAATTGAACTCGCGACCTCCTCATTACCAATGAGGTGCTATACCGCTAAGCCATGGTGGCTTATTCGTGGCGACCTACCATCCCGATATAATCGATTCGGATTCATCAGGCACTAATTTCAACCGTTTCCGTTAAACATGGGAGGCTTGTCGTCGGGCTGCCGCCGAGATCGCATAGCCTGGTATTGCGCGTGACTGGAAATCACGTGTCCCTTGGACTCGGGAGTTCAAATCCCCCCTCTCGGCGCCTAAATTCACTAGGGCTGAATAATTGATTTCTCGATCATCTATCTTGCGATGGATTAGTTTCGCCTCAACGAGAATCACAATTGGAGTTGGAAGAAGGATTAGAAGTAATGTGAGAAACGGATGTTTCTCCATCCAAGATTTCCTCTTTTCGTTCATCTCCTCAATGTCTTCTTTGGACATATTTCCAAATGCTAGGAAAATTACTAACATTTGAATTAAGACTAATACAAGTCCTATAGCAATTATCGAAAACCATGTAGATGACATCATAAATTCACCTCAATAACTCACTTTTCTTGGTTCCTTAGTAATTCTAGAAGTGCAACTATTCCAATACCGGCAGCAGCACCAGCCAGGCCACCAACCAATGCACTGTTGAATACTTCATCCATTCCTTTCTTCTTGGATGCAATCTTCAGTTTCTTCAACTGATATGCGATGACTTGCTGTGACTTATCTAGGGCTTCAGCAATCTCTTTTTGATTCCATCCAAGTGCTCTCATTTTCATTAACTTGGCTAGCTCTTTTGGATTTAGTCCCATAGACACCCGTGCGGGTCCAGGCATATAAGTTTGTATTATACAAAAAAATACTGTAATTTACTTAAGTTGTTTGTAAAACGACTACTCGTGAACTGGCACCAACCGCATACCTTCCTGAAACCAACCTGAAAACAGAAAACACCGTGATTTTTTGCTGTTTTACCGTTGCAATTGATGTTTAATCAATCTCCACTACGAGATAACATTACTCGGTAAGACAAATTTCCAAAAATCATGACTCGCGCCAAACTAATCCAGATTGTGACCCATGCTCCTATTTTTACGATTTCAATGAACATGTTGATTTCCCTAGATTCTATCGCCTCATCGAAAATTCGGTCTTGACATCTACCTAAATCATAAGACGAGTCATTAGGATTACACACTGCATACTGGTAAGTTACTGGACCATCATTATTATCAGACTCATAATATTGCTTTTTGGTATTTTCGATACTATTCCATTCTGCAGTAACTTCCAACACCCAGATTATTACTAATATTGTAAAACCGATTGTAAGTCCCTTTCCAAAGCCGGGGCCATCTGGACTTTTCTTTACGACAGTAGGCTGACTTTGAGGCTGTTGAAAATTAGACAAATATTGGTCATTATGTGGTTGCATGTACTCCCCAATAAGTGTAAGTTGTTAAAGAATATCAAACTAAAATCAAAAAGTGCCGTGAAAGCACAAAATACCGTGATTTTTTGCATTCCGGTGTAAGCAAATTACGTAGATGAAAGTAAACCAACATTCCTGAACTTTCAAACTGCTTTATTTCCACCTCCACAGGAGGTGTCAGGAACCGAAATTACTCAAAGGGAGATGCCACCCTTCCCATAACTATGGCGGAGGACATTGTGGTTGATATCAACCTGCCATCTGACGAACATGGTTCAATGCCTTTTCGTCTAAATGACATTGTACTTGAAAAGAAATTTGGCGACCTACACCCTCTTCTAGTACAATTGATTTAATGCGAAGAGAATGGAAATTCCAATTCAAACTGATTAAAAGTGAATGGGGACAAGCTCACTTTTTGACTTTGCTAACGGGAGTATTAGCCTTCTTATTGGGATCGATCTCCACTGACTTATTCAACGGAGGTGACCCTAAACTCACAGGAGTAGATGGTTTGACTGCTATAGGTGGTTTTGCTTTCTTCCAAATTATTGTTTCTTCAATACTTTGGATTTGGTTTTTCGTTCAAATTTCGGTAAATTTCCCAATAATGAGAGGCCACATAATCAATATCATGATTATCTGGGGCTCAATTTTCGCCTCACAAGTATTCCTTCACGTTAGTTCTCCAAGTTTCCCTGTTGGCGCTAACCTAGGTGATGCACTAGGAGGAGTTATTTTAGCAGCAGTAGGTTGTTTCTTCGCTTACTTTTTCTGGAAAGCAGTTACTGAAACAAGAGATTTACATGTAATGGAACACCATGTTCACACAGACGTAAGAGTGATGGAAGAAGCAATGTCGGAGCATAGCCTCTTCTCATGGACTGTTATGGTTGTAATTTGGGTCTTGATGATAGGACTCAATGCTTGGTCTGGTTCACATTTCATAGCAGACAGAAATGTAAACGACTATGCGATATATGGTATACATATTGTAACAGGATTGATTCTAATTTACTTACTAATGCATATCATTTGGTTCCCACAACGAATGTTAGGAGAAGGCACACGAGTTCAGACAAGAGCTGCTAATGCTGCAGATGCAGATTTACTAATTGATGGAGTGATGTTGGTAACTGAAGGTGAATGCCCTTCATGTAATGCTAACGCCCCTATCAGTAGGGACGAGAGTGGAGAAACTGTTATCGATTGCGCTAGTGAAGATTGTAGTCGACGTGGAATCGCTGGCAAAAAATGTGAGGGATGTGACCAAAACTTCCCAACAAGATATACATGCAGTGGCTGTGGAATCAATAGCCCAGCATCAGATTATATTCCTGATTCGGAGGCATGGTGATGTTTAGGGAACTCAGGGAAGATTTCCCCACTTTGTGTGAAGAAAACCCACCTGCTTACCTTGACAATGCCTGCATGACTTTGCGCCCTAAACCTGTCATTGAAGCGATTCTTTCCTATTACGAGCAATACCCTGGTTGCGGTGGAAGGTCTGTTCATCGATATGCAACTACTGTTTCACGTAAGATTGTAAATTGCAGGGCAAAATTAGGACAACTGTTGAATGCGAATGAGCCTGGTGAAATGGTTTTCACCAAGAATGCAACACATTCGCTAAATCAAGTTGCAAAAGGCCTTTCATGGCAAAAAGGTGATGTCGTTCTTACTACAGACCGAGAACACAACTCCAATCTAATACCATGGCTTCAACTTGAACAAGAACAGGGTATTGATCACCAAGTGATTCAATCCAAGCCCGATAACACATTTGATATGGAAGAATTTGAAAAAGCATGTGCAAATGCAGGTAGCAAATTGAAGATGGTTTCTCTATCGCACGTTGGAAATTTTGATGGCGTAGCAACGCCAATCAAAGAGGCGGCTAAAGTTGCAAAAGACCATGGTGCAATGGTTTGCGTAGATGGCGCCCAATCAGCACCACATATGAAATTAGATGTTCAGGATTTGGGCATCGACTTTTTGGCATTCTCTATTCACAAAATGATGGGTCCTTCAGGGATGGGAGGACTTTGGGGTCGAATGGAATTACTAGAGGGTATGCGCTCAATTAGTTCAGGAGGAAGTACTGTCGATTCTTCTAACTATGATTCTATGGTTTGGTCAAAACCTCCTGCAAGATTCGAGGGTGGTTTGGGCAACTATTCGGGAATATTAGGAACCGAAGCAGCAGTTGATTACATTTCGAAGATCGACTTGGACGCTGTTCATGACCATGAAGTTTCATTGAACAAGGTGATGACATCAATAATCAAGGATGTAGATGGTATGAAAATAATTGGTCCAGAGGACGCTAATTTGCGCAATGGTATTTGCTCAATTATATTTGATAATATAGATGCACATGACATTGCCATTTTGCTAGATGAGGCAGCCGGAGTTATGGTTCGCAGTGGAGTACACTGTGTACATTCATGGTTCAATAGCAAAGGCATTGAAAATGGCTCATTACGAGCTAGTGCTTATTTGTACAATACCGAGGAAGAGGTTCGCCTTTTCGCCGATACATTGGTCGAAGCAGTAGATGCCTTGGGTTGATTGTAATGGAAGAATTACCATCCATACCCGATTCTGACCTCGATGTTGATTTCGATTTCGTCAAGAAATTAACTACGGTTGCTGTTTCGATTATATTTGTGGTATTTGGATACTACACTTGGCAAATTCTCAATGGAGATATTATGTGGAATGGCCCATCAGCCCTTGCTTTAGAACAAGAAGAACAATTTCAGTCATTAATTCAGTATGATGATGTTGATAACTTCTCAGGTTCAGGTGTTGATGTCTGCATTGTAGACTCAGGAATAGATACGACACACAGAGATCTAGAAAATATGAATTTAGTAGATTGGTCTGATTTCATTGGAAGCGGTTCAAAACCATATGATGACAATGGACATGGGACCATGATGGCAGGTATTTTGGTAGCAGATGGAGGACTTTCTGGTATTGCACAAGACGTGAATCTCTATGTTGCGAAAGCACTAGCAGGAAATGGAACAGGAGATGATGCAACTGTTGCACAAGCAATCGATTGGTGCATATCAAAAAATGTCAATATAATTTCACTTTCATTAGGAGGGGCTACCTCTGGAGCAGCAATTATTTTCGGAGATGATGTTGAATCTGCAGTTGATGACGCATATGATTCAGGAATTGTAGTGGTCGCTGCGGCAGGCAATGATGGTGATGATGATGATGGCGACGTTGCCTCACCTGGTACTGTTGACACCGTAATTTGTGTAGGTGGAGTTGATAAAAATGGAAATTTGTGGAGTGGCTCATCTATCGGAGACAATGATGGTAGAATTTGGCCAATTCTTCTACCAAGAAATAGTCCAAATGAAAAACCAGAAGTTGTTGCTCCAGCCGAAAATGTTGCTGTAATCTCCCCCGGTGGTGGCTGGGCAACATCATCAGGCACTAGTGCTGCTACTGTTTTTGTCACTGGAGCAATCGCAATATTATTTGAAGCGCATCCTGAACTTATGGATGGGGGAACTGACATGCTAGACAACCTAAAACAGTGGATAGCAGATTCATCAAAACCTAGTGAAAACCAGAACGGTCATGATGACCATTACGGTTATGGCTTGTTACAAATTAATGATTTAATCGAGACATCACAAGCCTAGTCTCTTGAAATCCAAGCGACTATTGTTCCACCGAATATTGGTGCGAATGCTAGATGGTGGGTTTCATTTGATGAACGAATCAAATCCATCCAATTGTTAAACCCAACAACTTCAGGATCATCTTCTGTTCGATCACCAACAGGGGGAGTTGGTTCTACAGTGAATAAGACTCCATTCTTGGTAAGAAGTGGAAGCATCGCTTTGATATCGTCGGCTAGTTTGTTCAATGTAGCATCGATAATAATGGCATCTGCACTAGGTAAGATTGGTGCATCTCCTACTTTGGAAATACTCCAGGCTTTCAGTTCTGCACAAAGTAAAGCAGGAGAGCCTACTACAACCTTGGAAGGGACAGAAGAATACCTTTGTTTTAGTCTTGCAAGAATTACTGCGAAGCGGTTACCTTCCTCGATTATTTGGAAATTCTCCAAACTGTTATTTCCTTCAAAGTGGTTGAATAACCATGCAGATAAGTGGCCAATTCCAGCACCGGTTTGAATTATATTTTTCGGCTCAAGAAGAGAGATAGCATCACGAATTCTTCTTCTAACCGATATAGACCAAGTGGTAAGTCCCATATGCTCTAACTGAAGACCAATATTTGCCGCAACTTCAGGCTCATCACGAGATAAATCTTTGTTGGCTGACAAAAGTGCCGACAATATCTCATCGCGCATATACAGTCCTTCATGGCACCCCTTCACAAGGCTTCGCATAAGCCGACAGCCTCAAAGGTGAAGCGATTGGCCCACAAATAGGGAGGAAGTCACATGGACGAAGAGTCGGATGAAGATTTAGGAGAATTTGAAGATGAAGTTTTTATTGAGAATGTGACTGATTGCCCTGGCTGTGGCTACCCTTGTGGTCACGAAGTTCTTCGTGAGCGAAAAGTAGGCACTGGTACTGATTTTTTACTCAAGTGCGACGAATGTGAAAAGGTTCACAGCATACAAGTGAGGGAACCAAGACCAATTACAGTTCCTTTCCTTCTTAGCGAAGGGGCTCATACAGTTGTTGCTAATATTGAAATCGACGAAGACGAAATTATTCAACTCGGAGATATTTTCGAACATGCGGATGCAAGTTGGGAAATAAACCGAATCGAAACAAGGACTGGAAATTCGAGAAAGAAACTCAACGCTGAAAAAATAGGACGTGCAAATGCTGTACGCTCGGACATAGTCATGGTTAGATTAACTCTAACTCGTGGTGAACAGTCCGACAGCGATTCGATTTTTGTTGAAAGGGACACTATATTCAGAGCTAGCACAATAATGGAACATGCTGGAGAGAGATGGAGAATCAGAGCGATTCACACAGGCGCTGGACGTACAATGACAGGCAGAGTTGTTGCACATGAAATTAAAAGAGTGTATCTTCATGAGCCACCTAAGGCAGCACAAAGCATTCCATATTCCCCAAGAGAAAGAAGGCAAGCATGGAAAGAAGGTCGCTTAGGGGACAATCCTAATCCTGCACTACCTGATGCTGAAAAGTCAGGCAGGCCAAAGCCGCGAGAAGATAATCGCCGCCAGAAAAAGAGACGAATGTGATCACGGACGGTTTGTCCAAGGCATCAAAAATGCTTTTGCGACTTGTGTTCCAATTGTCGGATTTTCTTGCAATCGACGAATAGAATACTCGTACCATTTTTCACCATATGGAATGTAGACTCTTGTTCGATGACCCTTAGCATGTAACTTACGGCGAAGTGGTCCCCTGACACCAAGAAGCATTTGGAATTCATATCCTGGGCCTTTGTGTTGTCTCTTATCTGCAGAATTCTCTCTAGAATCCAAACCCTCAGCACTCATTTTTCTAATTGATAGTGCTTCCAGTGTATGATTGATTACGGGATGGTCGTGACTTGCAATTCCAACATAAGCACCTGCATCCAACATTTCATCGATGCAAGCATTTGTTGCTTCAATGATTGGTTGGCGGTCTGTATGTGAAATATCTGAAGGCTCAAGATAAATCCCCTTGCAAATTCTATAATCGGCATTTGGACCTAACTTTTCTGCAATATTTTTGATATCATCAATGGTGCGAAATAGTCTTGCTTGGAGAACGACTCCAACATTTGTTAAGCCCTTTTCATGCATATCCAGCATTACCTGAATTGTATCATCAGTGACTCGATGGTCTTCCATGTCCAACCGCACAAACATATCATGACTGTTGGCCATAGCAACTAAATTTTCGATATTTTCCATCCCAGTTTCACGGTCTAATAGGATTCCAAATGCTGTTGGTTTAATCGAAAGATTAGCATCTAATTTATTATCGCTAATCGCCATAATTACACGTTTATATTCTTCGAGAAAGAATGTTGCTTCATCCATTGAAGTTATATCTTCACCTAGTACATCTATGGTAAAACAGGCACCTTCATTGGATAATCTCTTCATCACCTTAACGGCGTCTTCTAGTTTAGGACCGGCAACATATCTCCTACTGACCCACCCAACAAACCAGCGTGGCATTCGGATGGTCATCCCGACAATCATCCGCGAGAATAGTCCGACCATGTTACCTGCAGGGGAAGACGATTCTTGACCGTTTTCATCCGATGATTTCAGCACTCTTGAGTAAAGGTATGTCTAACTCCTCGAGAAGACCCCTAATCGCTTGCCTTTGCCATCCTTTGAATGCCTTTTTATCCATGCTACAAATTATCTCTCCACCAGGGAATCCAAGTTTGGTCGCAGCGATTGCTTTTCTAATACTATTCTCCCACATTCCGCCTACCTCTCCTGCCTCATTTTTAGTGAATGGTAATGCATATGTGGCTAACATATGCCCTATCCAAATTTCTTCATGCGATGCTAGAAGATTACCACGTGGGGCATAGTGTCCTCCGCCTAGGGTGACAACCACACGGCCATGACCATTCCAAACTCCAATGCCATCGCTTTCATCTAGACCCAAGCCTCGGTAGATGATTCCAGCTAGCAGTTTTGCAGCTTCTTTATGCCCCCATGTTTCAGAGGTTGAGCCTATTTCAATGAACAGAGATGGAGTCTCAATCCATGGACCGTGATGTGTTGTTTCAAGAGATAAGTCGAACTCTTCTAAATCGCTTGCTACTCTTTTTAGTTCACGCCACCAAGGACCAATCCTGGGATTTGGAGGGGGACAGTCTGCAGGTTTTCCTCCGAAGTCGGGAGTACTGTTCATTGGAACTTGCATTGTACCGATTGGATGTAGTGTCAATGAGGCATTGCCGCTAGCAGCGGAGTGTCGTGAGGGGAAAATAACCTCTGTTGGAATTTCGCCTGTGGCCTGTGTCCACCTTTTGTCTAAATCATCTTGCCACAAGCAGCCGCCTTCAATCCACCAAATACGTGCATGCTTGAATGAATATGCAGGATAACCCTCAACTGGTTCGAGTTTCTTCCATTCTGCTAACTCCAATAAGACCTCAGCCTGATTGGTTGAAGCAATGTCGCCGCCTGATACCAGAATTAGGCTGACCATGGGCAGGCGTAGTGATGAGTATTATTGAAGCAATGGTTCACAAGCCTAGTCCTCATCCCCGCTTCATGGACAGTGCGCCATGGAGACATTTCCATCACAATGGTCAAGATATTTTGATCGATGTAAATGGTGGTATTACGATTGAAGGTACGACTGTGCACCCCTTTCCATGTGAGATCTCGTATGCAGAATTATGTGATGAGGGCTTGATTGCAACATGGGTTGACCATGATTTGCGATTGGCAAGGATGGCTGTGCTACCTTTGGATGAGCCACTGGTAAATGGCGTCACCAAATCCGAATTGCGTTTAAGTCGAAACAATACAATGGTTGCTGGTTCAAAATGGTGCCACATTGTGGATGCTGAGCCTCTTGCCCTAACATCTAGGGGTGACAAAATAATATTTGCATTATGGGCTAGAGGAATATATTGTATAGATTCTTCATCAAATGAAATCTGGCGAATGCCTTTATTGGAATTCGAAGGAAAAACTCCACCAAGGTCAGATGAAGTTGCAGCGCTATCGATTGTTGAAGAAGATGTTGTAGTTTGGACAAGAGGTGGCAATTACCAAAGAATTTCATTAGAAGATGGGGAAGTCAAGAGTGAAGGATCACTTGGAGTTGACTGTGACATTGAAATGGCATTTAATGATGGAGAGAATTTCCTATTATCTTCTAATGATGGCTGGGCATGGGAATTTAATAATCAACAAATTACACTTGCTAGAAAATTGCGTGGCACCATTCAAGATGCAGTACATGATGGCAATGACTGGAGAATAATTTCTTGGAGAGAAGATGTTATTTTACGCGGCGAGTCAAAAACTCGGAAAGAACTAGGTGTCCAACTTGTCAAACAAGATGAAATCTGGAATGTACTAGATAATCAAGGGCAATTCAGCCCACATTTTGATTAAATCACTCTTTGGATTGAGTGAAACCACATCGACCACAAGACTTGCGGTCTGCATGCGATGCCAGGAAAACTCCTGGGCCACATTCTGGGCAGAACTCTGCCTTGCGAACTAGTGAACCGCCTTCGACTGCATATTTGGACCACTTTGCTCCAGCTTTAGGACCGTCAGACATCAAGCCTCACCTCCATCTTCAGGTGACTTAGAAGGAGTGTCACTAGATGAGCGCATACCAGAATATCTTGAATGCATGTAATCAGGTTCAACTTTCATTGACTTTGCATCTGAATAAACAAGTCCAAGTCCAGTAGTTGTACTGACTCCGAACCTTGTGTTTACGTCCTTGATTACGATTAGGTCACGGTTAGATCCAGGTTCGATGGATGCAATTCCATTAAGCATGTCAACACGAGATGGTGTCGGTTTACCTTCATGGGTCCAGCGGAATTCGATTTCAACACGGTTGAGTAGTGGGTTTTCTTTACGGTCAATAATTTCCATATTAATTCCTCCTTATCAGCGGATGTTCACCTTTAGGGCGTAACTTCCGGGAGCCTCAATATTGAGGCGATTCGCTATTTCCGAGCGAGATGGGTCCAGGACTACAACATATCCAGACCAGTCAGAGGAGACTGGTGCTGAAGGATGGCGATTACATTGATCGATTTCATCTGGCAAAATCAGGTGGCATTCACTGCATGCAAAGGGATTCTTTGGCATTCAAAATCACTCCATTTCAATTCTGGTCCTCGTGGATCCATTCGTGGCTACCGAGTCCAGTCTGTTTACATGTCAGACCAATCTTGGAGCGACGAGGGTCACTCGTATCTGGCGAAAGTGAAACGATGCGTGCTCTAACTGAACTTCCTACACCGAGTTTGCGGCCACTTTTACGGCCTTCAAGAACTCCCATTCCAGCGTTGATATCGACGTGATCTTCCATAATCTGTGACTTGTGAAGTAAAGCTTCCATTGGACCAATTCTTACGAATGCTCCGAAATCATTGACTTCTGAAACTGCTCCTTCGACAACCTCGTAGTCTTCAATGCAAAACAATACTGCATCAAATCTGACTTCTTGATAGATTGCCCCATCACCGTGAATAATTCTTCCACGGCCTAGTGGTTCATGGTTTGATGTAACGAGAACGAAATTATTATCGTCATCGAAACGACCCTCGAATGCTGAAGCAGCCAAGCGATCAATATGTTCATGCAACGACTTCTCCTTGCGGATATACTCCGCTGGGATACGAATAGTGTCTTCCTTTGTTACGACTTTGTACATTTTTACACCTCCTCGGACTCCTCAATCGAGTTACTGCAAGGAGGACGACTGAGGCGATTTTGCCTCATCCGTCCTTCACCGGCATGTGCCTCGGGAGAGAAGTGTGACCGAAGTCATCCACGCCACCATCGACCCCTATTTGAATCATACCCCCGCGAAACGGGCTGCGATAGGCTTGCTAAACGCCTATTTCGGCTAATAATCAACGGTCTAAATATCCCTTTCTACTGGGCCCGTAGGGCCCAAAGCCCTAACAACCTCACACGTCCCGCTATTTTTGGGTGGGTGCAATGAAAACGCGATTACGGGCAATTCTAATGCTGTTCATTTTACTCGCTTCTACCATCGTAATACCTACTCCGACATTAGCGGATGAAGATGACGATACCACTTGGGACCCAGTTGCACAACCTTGGGCACAATACGGAAGAGACCCTGGTCATTCACGTGTATTACCTGACCATGGCGACTCGGGATTAATGACAATTGAAACCCCCGCAGTTAACTGGGTAGCCTTCGATTCAGGAGAAGGCGCTGACGGATACGGAGTAGTAATTGCTAATCTGACTAATTCAATCTCATCACCCGCTGGTGCTAAGGAGCGTTGTGGGCAAGACCATTTGTTTGCAGTAATGACTTACACAGACACATCGACTTCAGATAGACATCTTGCAATTATCGAAGGAGATAGTGCAAAGGTTGCTTGGGAAGTAAACCTTGGTGAGGCAAAACACATTCGTTCAACACCGTCCTTAGTTGACGTTGATGGTAACGGACAAATAGAAATTGCAATCGCCTATGATACTGACTCTGCCATGAAAGTGGACCTTTGGGCTCCTGAATTATCCTGTGATGAATCGGGATGGGCAGCAACTGGGCATTCTAATGAGAGACTTTGGTCATGGTCAGACGCTGATTTAAGAATTGGAATTACCAGTCCACACTGGTTCACTCGCCAATCAGATCACCTTTCAGTAACCCAACCCCTACTGGCGGACCTATCGCTTGATGGCTCACCTGAGTTAGTAATAGCTGCAGTCGACACATCTACAGATGAACCTACTGTAATATCTCTACCCTTGGGCCTACAAACTCCCGAGTATGATTGGAAAGTATCCTTGGACAGAGGAACCCATCCCTCCGATCCTGCATTCGCAGCATTGGATGACAACAGTGGCGCAGTTGTACTGACCACTGTAGATTCTAGTGGTAATATGTGGGTCTGGAGAATAGATGGGGACACAGGATCTTTAGATTGGGAAAGAGTTTCTATTCAAGGCACAGAATCAGATAGCGACACACCAAGACTACGCTTGCCTGGCCCTGTGATAACTCAACTTGACTCCGATGCTGCACCTGAAATGATTCTGACACTTCCTGCAGATGGAAATGGTGGGGATGACGGAATGGGGGCGCAGTATGTTGGTATGGAACTGACAAGTACCAACGAGATTTGGAGATTCAGAGCCAAAAATGGTTATGCTGATGCTGAGCCGCTGGCTGTCGATACAACAGGAGATGGCGTGACAGATAGGGTGTGTTGGGTCACATGGTACCCTGAATCAATAACAGATAGGTCCGGGCTAACTGGTTGTCACGACATTACAATCGAGCCTCCATTCCGAGAATGGTTTAGGACTTTACAACGTGGAGGAGGCAATGATAATGATGAAATCGCTGTATCTGCACCAATTTCAATTGACTTAGATGGAGAAGATGAGCCAGAGTTATTGGTTGCTTTCGGTCAGCGTATTTTTGCATTCGATGGCGACACAGGTACTTCTGCAGACATCGGAACTGGATGGGCAGCACCTATCGATGTGCCACACAGAACATGGGCAAGCCCTGCTGTAGCCGATATGGATGGAGATGGTTATCTCGATATTCTTGTGGGTGATGCTTTGATCAGTGAAGCAAAATCGGACGTAGCACCACTAGCTGACGGAAGAGGAATTGGATTTACACCAGCCGACCCTGACCCTGGAGAGATGGTAACAATTTCTGGACAATATTCCAACATTGGAATTGTAAATACCGAAGAGGCAGTCGATGCTGTATTGATTCTTGATGGAATCGAAATCGAAAGGCACCGAGTAAATATTGCAGAAGCAATATCACCATCTGGTGAAGGTGGACCTATCACATTCAGCGTAGATGTTGAGGCTACACTTGGAGTACATACAGTTGAGCTACACTTAGATGTCAATAACAATCTTACACAGACAAGATATGATAATGATAACTTCAGCACTACATTGGTAGTGTTAGAGCCATATGTTGCGCAGATACAAACTCCAACAGAAGTACCTAGGGCATTACCTGGCTCAACACAAATCATTGACATCACTGTGACTAGTAAAGGCAGTAGGAGTTCGTCATGGAGTCTTGGTTACGACACATCAGGTCTCCCTGAAGGTTGGTCATTCATTCCATTAGATCCAGCCGACTTATCGCTTAATCTAGAAAGAGATTCACCTCAAGTAGTACAGTTTGAATTCACAGTCCCACAAGATGCAATGGGTTCAGATGATGCACTTGTTCCAATGACGTTGGTCTTAGACCAAGACCAAAATATTTCAACATCTGTAACCCTACCACTAGAAGTTGAAAGGACACGAGGTCTTTCTCT
>CASICT010000002.1 GCA_949373265.1 Candidatus Poseidoniaceae archaeon
GGTGCGCCTCCTGCGATTTCCCTTGCCGAGATTGTGATAGTTCCTGATTGACCAGCATCCAAGTTAACTGACAATCTATCAACACTCACTGTAAACCAATCACTCACTTGAGAATTATTGATATTTGCTACAAAAGTGTCGGTTGAAGTTCCTAAATTAGTAATCATTAGTGTAAGGTTCGCTCCACCAAGTGGGGATGCGATAATCCTGTCTTCACTGGTGTCGATAGTAACCTCGTGACGGTCAACAATTTGCAATTCCATAGTAATATTTGTTGAAGCCCATCCTCCTTCATACGTTATTGTAAATGTAGCACTAGTTGGTGATACTCCCGATGATGCTGCAAGTTCCAATATTACCTCTGTCGAATTACCTGCACCTAGATCTAAACTTTCTAGACCACTAGATACGCTAATTCCACTTGGCAAACCAGAGATGCTAGATGTAAGATCTAAATTTCTAGTTCCATCATTAGATAAGTTGAGAATAACAGATGAATTTTGTCCTGGTGCGATTGTAATGCGGTTATCGGATGGTCCTTGCACAGATAATTCCGCAAATGCTTTGACTTCAAAAATACCACTTTGATTTACGCTTCCAACTCCGCTATTGGTTGAAGACATTGTGAAATCTAGTGTAATATTGCCAACTAGTGATGAATCGATATGAACTTCCATGACAACGTATTGTGAAATACCGCGGGCAAGAGTTACAGGTGATGGGTTAGTGAAAGTTACACCCTCTTGTCAATGCCAATTAGAGAAATAGTGTCTTCTTCGCTACCATCATTACTAATCGCTACATTGAATGATTCAGGTTCCCCCACATCTAACTTAATTGAAGTAGGGAGGACCATTGAAAGGTTCCATTGCTGGCCAACAACCAATGTAAAATCTACACTTTCAGTAATAGATGTGTCAGAATCTAATGTGCCACTTAGAGCAAGTACACATGTATCACCAACATTGGTATTGGCATAGGTGGAAATATTTACCTCAATAGATACGATTCCACCAGCGGTGATAAGTGTCGAATAATTAGGCAAGACTGCTTGACAATTCGCCTGCACAAGACCACCGGTTTGGCTCTGGTCCAAAATCACTGAGATATCCCAAGTCCAGTTTCCATCAGCAGTGGATAAACTGGTTATGTTTAGCTCCACTGTTGAGTTTTCACCCGGTTGCAGTATTACTCCAGATGGAATATAACTGAATCTTAAATCATGTACTGCTGTAACATTCACAACTAAAGTTGAACTAAGTGAGAAGTTCCCTAATGCACTCGCAGCAAATAACTCTAATCCAAAGTACCCAGGGTTTTCATCTGTAGGAATCGATATTCGTAGCGTAGCGTGTCTTATTTCACCCGGCGTCATAGTATCCATCGCATCATCGATAAATCTAACCTGCCATCCTTGAGGCCCAGTGCCAGATTTAGAAAATGTAGTGCTTGTGATATTGCCACCAGTGCTATTGCCGCCAGTGCTGTTACCACCTGTGCTGTTGCCACCTGTGCTTATTGCCACCTGTGCTGTTACCACCTGTGCTGTTACCACCTGTGCTGTTACCACCAGTGCTGTTGCCGCCAGTGCTATTGCCACCTGTGTTGTTACCACCTGTACTGTTACCACCAGTGCTGTTACCACCTGTGTTGTTACCACCTGTGCTGTTACCACCAGTGCCATTGGAGTTATTTGCGCCTCCACCGGAGGTCCAATTTGCCCAAAATCCAGCTAAGTCCGGCGTTTGGTCGACAGATAGAAGAATTGTGTCATTTACATTTCCATCATTGGTAATTGTAACAGACAGGTTGAGTTCTTCACCTGGAGCCATTTGAACAAGACCATTATCACCTGCAGGTGATGCGTCAATAGCAGGTAAGTAAATTGGTTGAACAGATAGTAGTACACTGATTTCGCTAGAGACATTGGCATCCGGTTCTGTAACAGTAACAGTGAGAGTTCCAGAATTGCTTGGAAGCGCATCAGTGGCTAATCTTATCCCAATAGTGGTAGATGCTGAATATGTAGGAATTACATTGCTCACATTTGAATCCGTAGGAATAACTTCCCATACCGAATCAAATCCGGATACTGCAATGGAATATGTCTCAATGGAGGATCCATTATTGTGTATTGTTAGTGTTAAATTTGTCACTTCACCAGGCGATAAAATGATGTGACTAGAATCAGTTGTTAAACCGATACTTGGGTGAGCACTTGCTAGAGGAACTAGCGGTGCGATGGCCATTACTAAGACCAAGATTAGTGCATTCACACGACGGGACATGAAGTTGCGACTCAATGCTGACATTTCATCCAATCGGCCCTAAGGGCCGGATATATTCAGTTCTGGAGTAAATCCAATTTCTCCTGATTCAATACTTCCCAGGGGAACTCTCCATCGACGCCTGGTGTTCGGCCGAAATGGCCACCTGCGGCTGTTGAGGAATAGATTGGTCTTAGCAAATCTAAATCATTAGCGATTGATTTTGGGGTGAAATCAAACACTAATTTGACGCGTTTGGTCAATTCTGTATCACTTAAAGAAGAACTACCGAAAGATTCAGCGCGAACACTGACAGGTTCTGCGACTCCAATTACATATGCGAGTTGAATCTCACATTTTGTTGCTAGGCCAGCGGCTACAACATGCTTAGCCGCCCATCTTGCCGCATAAGCTGCTGAACGATCAACCTTTGAGGGGTCCTTTCCCGAAAACGCTCCCCCTCCATGACGTCCCATGCCACCATATGTATCGACAATGATTTTTCTGCCTGTTAATCCAGCATCGGCATAGGGACCACCAGGGTCTGCAAAACGACCTGTTCCATTGACAACTAGCCGGTAACCATCAGCCAATAACTCTCCTGGAATTGCATGTTCAACTACATGCTTTCGTATTTCACCAGTTATGTATTCCCGTTCTGCAATTTCATCTTGGGCGAAATTATTCTTTAGGGCGTCATCATGTTGGATAGCAATTACTACTGTGTGAACTTTACTAGGCTGTCCATCTTGATACTGTACAGTAACTTGACTTTTGGCATCAGGGCGAGACCATGGTAATGTACCATCGATTCTAGCGTTAGTCATTCTTCGAGTTAAGCGTTGAGATAGAGCCGCTGCTAAGGGAAAATATCTACCTTTTAGAACATCGTAACTTTCAGTTTCTGAACATGCATAGCCAAACATCAGTCCTTGGTCTCCTGCTCCTTGTTCAGAATTATTTACGCCTTGGCTAATATTGGCAGCCTGAGCGGTGATTTTGACAATTACCTCACAACGCTCTTCACTTGTGGAATCGAATCCAATAGCGTGTGAATCATAACCAATACTTGCTGCAGTGTTACGAGCAATTGATTCGTAATCTGGATGCTCTCCAGAAAGAGTTACTTCACCCGCGAGAAGGATTATCCCCTTCTCAAGTCCGCCTTTTACACTTGTTTCCACTGCGATTCTTGCATTAGAATCGATGGACAGGCAAGCATCGACAATAGCATCGCTAATTGCGTCACACAATTTGTCTGGATGGCCAGATGCAACACTTTCAGAAGTGAACAACTCCTCTGCCATGTATCGTGGGCCTAGATTATCCTCTATCAAATCTATGTTTTACCAGCGATGACTTCTTGTCCGAAAGTGTCACGCCCCTAAACATGGCGAGCGACACCGTTTGGCACCCGACCTCATTTCGAACCCACACTTTAGGCCAAATTCAAAGCGATGGGGAATCACTAGTCGGCTCAGAAGTAACTATTTGCGGATATATGGAAGCAAATCGTGGCAAAGGAAAAATCTGCTTTATGGATGTTAGAGATGGAACTGGCCGTGTTCAAATTTTCCTAAAGCAGGGCGGAGTTAGTGATGAAGAGTTAGAACTGGCTCAAGGATTATCTCGTGAATCGACTGTTCAAATCGTAGGAGAAGTTGCTCAGAAGCGTCCTCCTAAAGTTGCAGAAGGTGAACCAACACCACCCCCTACCTACGAAGTAGTTGCATCAACATTTACTGTTCTTACAGTGGCGGCAACCCCGCTTCCTTTAGGAGTGACAGATACAGTTTCAATCGGCTTAGATACTCGCCTAGACAATAGATTCCTCGACCTAAGAAGGTCGCATGTCAATGCTATGTTCACTCTAAGATCGAAGGTTCTACAATATGGAAGGGACCACCTAATAACTGAAGGGTTCAAGGAGATTAATTCACCGAAAATCATCGCATCAGCATCAGAAGGTGGGACTAATCTATTCCCTATGATGTATTTTGACACGCCAGCATTCCTTTCACAGAGCCCGCAGTTATACAAGCAATTGACAATCTTGGGTGGCATGGAAAGAGTATTCGAAATAGGCCCTGCTTTTAGAGCAGAAAATCACGACACGTATCGCCACCTTAATGAGTTCATATCTTTTGATATCGAAGGTGCTTGGATGAATGATGATGATGTAATGTGCGTTCAAGAGAGAATGATTCACCATATTTGGAGTAAGATTGCAGAACACGACCAAGACCAAATTGACATAATCAATAACTACAGAGAAAGTCAAGGTGACGAACCAATTACAGTAGATGTTCCAAGTCTTCCATTCCCGCGAATAGAATATTGCGATGCGGTTAAGATGATTCAGAATGCAGGCGAAGAGATCACATGGGGTGACGATATTGATTCATCTCATTGTGACATCATTGCTGCTAAGTATCCAGGTTTTCACTTCCTTCCTCGCTGGCCTATGGAAATGAAGCCGTTCTACATTCACCATATTCCTGGTGATGTTGGTTCGACCGGTGAACAGTTATCTCGTGGCTTCGACCTCAATTATGGTCGCGATGAAATGACAAGCGGTGGACAAAGAGAACACAATGTCGACGTACTTGAGCAGAACCTTCGCAACAAGGACCTAGACCCTACGGACTTTGCATTCTACACAGATGGTTTCCGTTACGGAGCACCTCCGCATGCAGGATGGGGCCTCGGTGTTGCTCGTTTGTTGATGGTCTTGACCGGTTCACGTAACGTACGTGAGACAGTACTATTTCCTCGTGATAGAAGTCGCGTTACACCTTGAGTTGATTTACAGTGCCCGTAGATCGCATGCAGTGGGGCGCAGAAGATTGGCAGTTTGCTGATTTGTATATGCCGGATGAGCCTTCACCATATCAGAAAGGAGGGGGGGTTCCATGTGTTATGCTAATCCATGGCGGTTTTTGGAAGAGTGAGTATACTCTCGAATTGATGGCGCCAATTGCTGAAGACCTTGCACAACAAGGTATTGCCGCTTGGAATATTGAATTCAAAAGATGGCAAGATGGCGATGAAGGAGTTTGGATGGACACTTTGTCTGATGTAATGCGTGCTTGGGGTCAACTGGCTTTACTACCGGGAATCGACATTGTTCGTTCAATGATAATGGGTCACTCCGCAGGTGGCCACCTTGCTTTGATGATGGCATCTGTGGCCGATCGCAAACCTTGGCTAACCATTGCCCAAGCACCAATCACAGATCTAGTGTCGGCAGACCATGCGAAATTATCCGATGATGGTGATGCCGTTCGTCGGTGGATGGGTTGCGCTCCTGAAGGCAATGAGGAAATTTGGCGCAAAATTAACCCAATAGATAATCCTCCTAAATCAGCAGTTCTTCTTATGCATGGTAAGGGCGATGAAGAAGTACCATGGACTCAATCAGAATCTTACGTCAGAGCCATGGATGCAAAAGGTGAGGAAATTCAGAAGTTATGGCTGCCCGGTGACCATTTTTCGATAATCGATGTTGCTAGCGATGATTGGCTTGCCCAAGTAGAAACGATTCGTGACTGGCTGTGAAGGTTCAATACCATGCGCCTCTTGGCATTGTCATGGACTGGCTAGGAGAGGATTACCCATTCTCAACATCGGCTTTGGCTGGTAAGCATGCAATTGTTTGTGGTGCATCCAAAGGAATTGGTGCGGCGGCTGCACAAATGCTGGCAAAAGCTGGAGCGAAAATTACAGCGGTTAGCCGAAATCCTCAGGACCTAATCGCAACACTTTCAGGTTCAGGACACACCGCGATTAGCCTAGATTTAGAGAATCAGGAATCAATTGGCGAATTTATTTCTTCAATTGAAGAATGCCACATCTTAATCAATAATGCAGCGGGTCCTCCGGGAGGTCCTCTTTTAGATAATGAAGTCGAAGATTTCCTTGCTCCGTTCAAGAGACATCTGTATGCATCGCATACTCTAGCCAAAGGAATAGTTCCTATTATGGAAAAAGCGGGAATGGGTCGTATTGTCAATGTGATTTCAACATCAGTCAGAGAACCAATTCCTAACATTGGACTTTCAAACACATTACGAGGGGCTATGGCATCATGGTCGAAGTCGCTTTCTAGAGAACTCCCGTCTTGTATTACAATCAACAATGTCTTACCTGGTTTTACCGACACAGACCGCTTAGGTTCTCTAGCATCTTCAATAAATGCGAAGACAGGAAAAAGCATCGATGAAATCCACAATGGGTGGATGTCGCAAGTGCCAATTGGTCGTCTAATAGACCCTCTTGAAACAGGAGCAGCAATCGCTTTCCTTTGTATGCCAATATCTGGTGGGATACGTGGAGTATCTCTTGCAGTAGACGGCGGAAGAATGCGTTCAATCTGAGGTGGTTTTGTGCCTGAAATGAGTCAAACACAAGCGGAAGAAGTTCTAGAAATGTTCGCAGAAGGCGAAGGCCTTGAATCTGTAAATACCAGTCTTGCTCTACATCTTGTAGAACTTGCTCGTGATTTAGGGAGAGATGCATTAGTAGCTCGATTATTGGATCATGCTGCTAAAGTGTCAATTAACCCAGAAGACCAAGGTTGGTGTCAATTCGAATTACTAAAGCACCAAGGTGCAAGTAAAGATGAGTTAATTGGTCTTGGTATTACTTCTGAAAGTGAAGGCCTCGAGGGTCTTGCAGCAGGGATTTTTCATCATGTAGCGCTACTTTCTCTAGGAACAGAGGATGCCTCAATATTTGCGAATCGTTCAATGAGGCTAAGAGACAATGCAGGAGATATCGAGGGCATGATTTACGGCCATGCTTTAATCGCACATATAGCCAAAGATGAAGGTGATTTTGAGAAGAGTCAACTACACCTCACTAAGAGACTTGAAATCATTCCTGAAACCGAGAGATTTGAAAAAATGGAGGCACTTGCCGACCTAGCACATTCACATTCAACATTGAGTGAACTAGAGCAAGCCCAATCATTGCTAATTGAATCACTTAGTATTGCTACAGAAATAGATGACCTCTCCGGGATTCTAGTCGCAAGGTGGGGTCTAGCTGATTTGGCTGAAATATCAAATCAACCAGATGAAGCAATGGTCCAATTATCTGATGCCATGACCGCATTTATGGAAGCGGGAGAAGTGGTTCCAGAACTGGTTAGAGAACGCATTTCTAAACTCACTTCGGAATAGTGATGTTGATACATAGAGCCCCTCTCCCTATGGGAGAGGGATTACATGGAGTATGACATATTCTTCTCAATATCACAGACTCCTGACCATAATGGATTCACTCCAAACGAGTCTGAAATGTTCTCTAATTACTACTCGCAACTCGAAGCAGCAGACCGATTAGGATTCGGAGTTGCATGGATTGCACAAGCCCATTTATCCACTAAAACTCAACAGAAAAACTCCAAACCGGTTGTGCCGCACTGGCAAGGCGAAGTTGGGCTGTGCACAGATTTCTGTCAATTGGCAATGGAGTCATTCCGTCGTACAAATCGCATTGATGTTGGCTCGGCAGTTGTGAGTATTTTAGCCAGCGGAGGACCAATCGCTCAGGCTGAGCGAATTGCGAATACCGTACAATTTCTTTCTCATATGGATTCCAATCGCAAATTACACGTTGGGTTTAGTGCGGGTAGGTTCGAGTTTATGGCGCGCCCGTATGGGATTGTACCTCGCAATGCAGTAGAAGAAGCAGCTTGGCCTGCTCTTCGCGGACAGATATTTATCGAGGCGAGCGAAATCTTCCTTAGATTAATCCGCGGTGATACTATCCATTCCAATGATATTCGTAAGACGATATTAAATCGAGGTAATTTCCGCTCCGATGAAGATTGGGTTGCTGTTCAAAATGCAGTTGGAGGCGAACCGGTTGAGGTTGAAATCGAAAGGAGATATAACTTCGAAGAGATATCTATTGTTCCAAAAGAGTGGCCAAGAAATCAATTGGAGTTAGTCGCTGGAACTCATGACCCGAAAGCCCAAGAGTTTGTTAATCAAATAATGCCAGTAAAGGTGTTCAATCTATCAATTACATCCCCTGAGGTAATCGATTCAACCCATCAAAGAATGAGTGAGTTTTTCCATTCTGATGGCGGTGAATGGCAACGCCGGGATATGCCAAGAACTACATTTGTATTCCTCAATTCCGAAGAAGGTTTGTCTCCACAAGAACAATCACTAGCAGCCCATGAAGAAGCACGCTTAGCATTAGGTGAGTATTGGAAGGCCCTAGAGGGAACTCTAGACCCATCGAAAGTAGAAAAGGCTGCAGACAATGCCCTAATTGGGAACTCTAGTGAAGTCGCAGCCCAAATCAAAGAGAGGTTTCATCCTGATGATCGCCTCATGTGTTGGTTTGACTTCTTCAACCACGATAGTGACCGAGTTATCCGTAACATGGAAGCATGGTGGAGTGAAGTAGTACCATTATTGGAGTGATGAAATGGGACTAAGACACGACCCAAATTCAGCGGTAGCCCCTGGTAAACCAGGTTCTGCTATCTATCCTGATTCTCCTCTTGGTGAGGATGTTGAAGGCATACCAACCGGCAGAGATGTGGAATGGGAGCCTTTAGTTGATTATCGGAGAAATGGAGTATCCGAAACTACAATTCATGGAGCAGTTGCTTGGTGTCATGGTGATGAAGTCATACATTCCTTTGGTGGGAATGTGTTGTGTTATGGACGTTCTATGATGAAACCGTTTATGCTCAAGGCATTCACTAAGGAATTGGAGAATCACACTTGGGAACAGAAAGCGATTGCTGTAGCTAGCCA
Organism: Candidatus Poseidoniaceae archaeon; assembly: GCA_949373265.1. The sequence continues at coordinate 9,047 of CASICT010000002.1, forward strand.
TAACGGTGATACAGAACATGTCGCAGCAGCACAATCTCTGCTTTCTGAAGCAGAGTGGCCCCTTATGCTGACTCCAGTAGACGTTCCACTAATTCAATTCGGCCGTCAAGTCAGGCGTCCTAGACGCTGGTACCATACCTGCAGTGGCGAGCATGCTGCAATTCTTGCTGGTTGCCGCGCTAAAGGTTGGGGTAGAGCCGGCTACACGCTACCTACCCACCAAGTATTCCATGCTTACATGGAACAACTGAGGCGGTTTTTGGGTACCGATTGGAAACCACTAAGAATCGCAAAAGATGGATGTGGCCTACCTACTGTTTCGAACACAGTTGCAGAATTGGCTAAGATTTATGCAGGGCTGGTCAGGGACAAAGACGCAGATTGGATATGGGAGGCTATGTGCAAGTACCCTGATTTGGTAGGTGGCTTTAACCGCTTAGATTCAACTATCTTGAAAATTGGAAAAGGCAAAGTAATTGCAAAAGAGGGTGCTGATGGTCTACTAGGCATGGCGATTGAACATCCAGATTATCCTAAGGGATTAGGTGTGGTTGTTAAGATTGCACACGGTTGGAATTCTCAGGCAACATGGTATGTTGCACGTGCAATTTTGGGATGTTTGGGAATTGAATTAAGAAATCCATATCCTCTACATAGACAGAAGGCATTCATAGTTTCTGGAATCGTGCCAAGCCATCTGCATGATATTCTCAAAACAATTCCTACATGGGACGAATGGGACCCAGACCAAGATCGCTGGCACTATGAGGTGGATGCATGATTCAGGTGGAAAACCTAGTCGGTGGAAATTTTGTAGTTACAGCTGAATGTTTTGACGATATATCCCCTATGGATGGTTCGGTCATAGCACAGATTCCAAGAACCGAATCTATCGAAGATGCAGTCATAGCAGCGTCTTCAGCCCAACCTGCTTGGGGCGCTCTAAGTCTAGTTCAAAGATGTGATTGGCTTGATAAAATCGCAGATTCTCTTGAATACCAAATTGAAGAGTTAGCACGATTAGAATCATTGGATACCGGTAAGCCTCATGATGTCGCTCTAAATGTAGATGCTAATCGTTCTGTAAACAACTTCAGGTTTTTTGCAGATTTCGGGCGTTCAATGAAAGAAGAAACATTTGAAATGAAAGATGCAACCAATTACGTAATGAGGAAACCAATCGGTATAGTTGGAGTAATATCACCTTGGAATTTACCACTTTACCTCCTATCTTGGAAAATAGCCCCCGCTCTTCTTATGGGTAATTCCATAATTGCAAAACCAAGCGAAATAACTCCGCTAACAGCTCACTTTCTTGGTAAGGTCTGCACTGAAATTGGTTTACCAGCGGGCGTTCTCAATATTGTCCATGGTTATGGTCCAGAAGTAGGACAAGCGATTGTTGAGCATCCAGATATCAAAGCAATCTCATTTACGGGCGGTACTGCAACCGGAAAAATAGTTGCAGCAACCGCTGCACCCATGTTCAAGAAGTTGAGTTTAGAACTAGGCGGCAAGAATGCTTCAATCGTTATGGATGATGCCGATTTGGAAATTACAGTTCCAGGTGTACTAAGAGCGTCATTCCTAAATTCGGGCCAAATTTGTTTGTGTGGCTCTAGAGTTTTAGTACATTCAACAATTTATGATGAGTTCATGTCAAAATATCTCGAGATGTTGAAAAGTTTCGAAATAGGACCGGTAATCAGTGAAGCGCATCGAGACAAAGTAATGTCATACATTCTATTGGCCCAAGAAGAAGGTGGCGAAATCCTTGCAGGCGGAGGGATTCCCGATAAGCCTGGAGCATGGATTGAACCTACAGTTGTAGCCGGGCTCTCTCACAAATCTAGAACAGCAACAGAGGAAATTTTTGGACCAGTGGTAACTATTCACAAATTTGATTCAGCCGATGAGGCGATTGAAATGGCTAACGCTACTCAATATGGCTTGGCTGGAAGTGTTTGGTCTCAAAATAAAGGTCGCCAAATTGCTGAAAAAATAGATTCAGGAATGGTCTGGGTAAATACCTGGTTGCACCGTGACTTACGAGTTCCCTTCGGTGGCGTCAAAGATAGCGGAGTTGGAAGAGAAGGTGGAATGTGGTCCGTCGGTTTCTTCAGTGAAGCGGTCAATATTTGCGTTATGGAAGATTGAAGACTGAGCACCCGTTCGCACAACTGGAGGCAAGAACATGTCAATACATGGAAACGCTCGCAAAGTGACAACCCATACGCTTCAAGAGATGAAGCGAGCAGGTGAAAAAATCACAATGCTTACCGCATATGATTACAGCCTTGCTAAACTCGTTGATAGAGGCGGAGTTGACGTAATACTAGTCGGTGATTCGGCATCAAATGTTATGGCTGGCAGAGATACTACTGTCCCTATGAGTTTAGATCATATGATTTATCATGCACAATGTGTTGAAAGAGCTGTTGACCGCGCTCTAATTGTAGTGGATATGCCATTTGGAACTTACCAAGGTAATTCTGCAATTGCTCTTGAAAGTGCGATTAGAATTATGAAAGAATCTGGCGGGCATGCTGTAAAACTCGAAGGCGGTTCAGAAATCGTCGAAAGTGTTCAACGAATTCTTACTGCTGGAATTCCAGTTATGGGCCACCTCGGATTAACTCCGCAATCAATTTACAAATTTGGAACTTACACTGTACGAGCTAAAGAAGAAGAAGAAGCGGAGAAATTAATTTCAGATGCTAAACTATTGGAAGAATCAGGATGCTTTGCGATAGTATTCGAAAAAATACCGGCTCATCTCGCAAAACAGGTCAGTGAATCTATTTCTATTCCGACTATTGGAATAGGCGCTGGACAAAATTGTGATGGCCAAGTTCTTGTTTTACATGATATGCTCGGAATTACGACTGATTTCAGCCCAAGATTCCTTCGAAGATATCTGGACTTAGGTTCACAAATCACTGGTGCTGTAGAACAATATTGTGAAGATGTTCGTAGTGGTGATTTCCCTAACGAGGATGAATCCTACTGAAACAAACCAGAATATAGCATCGCACCTGGCACTATGCTAAATGCGATTCCAAACCCGTGCCAGATTCCATATCTAAACGGTGGGTGTTCAGATTTCGACCACGATGCTGATTGCCAAATCCATATGAGTAAGGGAATTGCGACATTGAAATAATTAGAGCCTAATGCCCAAATACCTGCCATTGGCAAACAGACTATACCTACTCCAATAGCGTGTTCCCATATGGTTCCTGCTTTGGTTAATATTGCAAGAACTGGGGCGGAAATAGTTGCTAGTAATAGGGCTAGAATCATAGGTGGGAATCTATGGTATTCCAAGGTAGAGGCACATATCGAAACTAATAATATCGCTAATACCGATGGTAACAATACATGGCGGAATTTGAGGTCAATTCTTTTCGTATTAACTTCAATAGAAGGAGATGTGTTTACCTCTTTCTGCTCTATGCCATCCGGCTCTTTCATCTCCCCCATGTTTTGGCCCAAGCGCCGCCGATGAATAGAAGGTGCGGAACCTCTTGGTCGATTCATGGCGAAGGGCAGTATTGTTGCGGGTTGCCTTGCCCCGCATCCTCCACACCTTGTTTATGCCGAAAACCCTGAACAAAACGAACCGGTTTCGGAGGGTGGATGGGAACAATTACGATGGGGATATGAGCGCCTTAGAGAGTCTCTAAAAGACGTAGACTACGACGTAATAGTTGTTCTATCACCACACTGGCAAACATACGTGGGAACTCATTTTATTGGAGTAGAAAAATGTGTTTCAAAAAGTGTGGATCCTGTTTTCCCTAATCTGTTCAGATTCAATTATGATTTGACAATTGATGTAGAACTTGCTCGTGCAATTCACGACCAGGCTAAATCAGAGGGAATGTCGGTCAAAATGATGGAAAACCCAGATTTCAGGGTTGATTATGGTACAATTGTTTCTTGTCAAATGGTAAGGCCTGAATGGGACAAACCTATCGTTTCAATTTCATCAAACAGAAGTCTGTCCTACTATTCGGTAGAAGTAATGCAAGAAATGATGATGGAACTTGGACGTTCAACTGCAAAAGCAATTGAAGCAAGTGGTAAGAAATGTTTGCTATTGGCAAGCAATTCTCTCTCGCATCGCCATTTCGTTACAGAAACTAATCCACCCGAAGACATGAGTAAAGAGCATATTGCTAGCCATGCCATGCATCTTTGGGATATGCGCATAATAGAAATGATGCGACAAGGTAAATCTCAGCAGATAATCGATGAGATGCCTGAGTTTTGTGAACAAGCAATCGCAGAATCCGATGGAGGGGCGTTAACTTGGCTACTCTCAGCCTTAGATGTTCCAAAGCAACCTGCTACTTTGCATGGATATGGAACCATTATTGGAACTGGCAATGCGATAATGGAATGGCCATGTCACTCTTGGGGGGACGAATGATGAGTGGAGAGATAATCAAATCGTTGATCGTTCCAGCACACCCTCACCCTGTTCTATGCCCTGAGAAAAATGAGGGATGGCAGCGTATCCGAGATGCCTACGACGAAGCAAGGCGTCAGATAGAAGAGAGTGATGCAGACCTAATCATCGTTTATTCAACACTTTGGCCTAGTGTTATCGGTCACCAAATACAAGCAGACCCTAATCCGAAATGGGTTATGGTCGATGCAGATTTCCATGATTTGGGCAGTATCCACTACTCACTACGAATAGATTCGGAATTTGCTCATGCATGGAACGAGGCAAATATTGCAAGAGGATTGGAATCTCGTACAGTAGCATATGATGGTTTTCCAGTTGACGTAGGTTCTGTGGTTGCACTTGAACTTCTAAATCCTAACAACAGAATACCTGCTGTAATTTGTTCAACAAATGTCTATTCTAATCGTGCTGAAACGACAGTTCTCGCTAAAGCATGTCAAGATGTGATTAAGGCACAAGGGAAGAAAGTAGTTGCAGTATCTGTAATGTCCCTTTCTAATCGGATGTTTACCGAAGCGATTGAACCACATGAGGATAGAATCCATTCGCTAAAAGACGATGAATGGAATCAGAAGATACTCGAGTTCCTTTCTGAAGGGCGATTGGAAGATATCGGACAACTAAGTAGAACGATTCATGACCAAATACGTGTTAAAAAAGTGGTAACTTTCAAACCGATGTGGTGGTTATCTGCTATGAATGATAATCGAAATGATCTGACAGGGAAGGTATTGGCGTACGAGGCAATACATGGTGCTGGCGCTGCAGTAGTGGTTCTAGACCCCGAATCTAATGGAACAGGTGACAAAGAGTATGATGAGGATGATGTCGACTTCTACGGTGGAGATAGGGATGTTCTTGATTCCTCCTCTGAGGATGAATCCCCAACTTCAAAAAATACAGGTCCAGCATTGCATGACCCGGTTGAAGGTAAAAATACAGTTAATTCCAATAAGGCTCCAAAGCCAGTAGGTGCGTACCCTCATGCTAGAAGAGAAGGGGACTTACTCTATCTTTCTGGAGTCGGGCCTAGGCAACCTGGTGACAATTCAATACCGGGCGGTCCAATAAAGGACTCAGCAGGTAACCCTCTCAATTATGATATCAAAGCTCAAACAAAAGCAGTTGTCGATAACATTTCAAGAATCCTAGAAGAGGCAGGCTCATCACTTGACAAAGTCATCGATGTCACCTCATTCCTCATAGACATGGATAGGGACTTTTCAGGCTATAATGAAGTCTGGGCACAGACACTGGGCAAAGTAGGTCCTACCAGAACAACTCTTGCAATTCGTGCACTACCTACCCCTATTGCGGTTGAGATGAAGGTTATCGCTAAAATTTAACTTCCGGAATCCGGGGTTTTACGGTCTCAATAGGTGACAAACAATAACTACTCTTGGCTCTTGTTCCGGTTTAGTGGTAAGATACCTGTCGCGATGCGGAAGTGATTTTTATGGTCCTTAAATCAACTGCTGATAAATTGCTGAAAGGTGATGTCAAGGGTGTTGTACAGGATGTTCGAATTCAGATTGAGCGTTCGGTTGGATTAGTAGGTGTGATAATCATCTCACTTTCAGCAATGCTTGGTTCTGGATTATTCGTATTGCCTTCATTTGCAGCGGTAATCATGGGAGAAGGAATTTGGTTAGCATTTTTATTAGCAGCCTCAGTTGTTTTGCCAGGGGCTCTTTCAAAATCAGAATTGGCATCAGGAATGCCATCTAGTGGTGGTTCATACGTTTACATGGAGCGTACCTATGGTCCATTGGTTGGAACCATTAGCGGCCTTGGTCTATGGGCATCATTTTTGTTGAAATCATCCTTTGCCTTAATCGGCTTTTCAGCATATATGTTCACAGTTACTACATACTTCGATATCGAATTAAATTCATACGCAGTCTCATTTTCCGCATTGATTTTGATTACAGTTGTCAACATCTTAGGTGTAAAGAAGGTTAAAGCAATCCAAGCGCCAATCTTAGGGGTTACATTATGCCTATTGTTTGTTATTTCTGTGATGGCATTATTCGATCAATCTACTAATTTGTCGAGACCATGGGATGCAGCAATGGGCGCTGACCCTTGGACAATAGCAGAAACCTCAGCGTTTGTATTCGTTGCATATGCAGGTGTAACAAAGGTTGCAGCCATTGGTGGAGAAGTGAAAAACCCCGGGAAAAACCTACCTTACGGAATTCTAATTTCCTTAACGATAGCGACAATTCTCTATTGCAGTATAACTTACATAATGATGGCAACAATTCCTGGAGAATGGTGGCTAAACAGTAATGGAGATACAGTCGAAGACCCTATCTACAAGTTTGTTGAAACAGTTGCAGGCTCTAAAGTTGGAGTAATTGCGGCTATTTTAGCAGTACTAACCATGATTTCTATGGCCCTATCGGGTATACTAGCTGCTTCAAGATTCTTGTTTGCAATGGCTAGGGATAGTTTACTTCCACAAAGTCTTGAGGAAGTAAATGCGAAGTATGAAACTCCACATTGGCCAATTATTTTGACGGCCACTGCAATGGGTTTGACAATACTTCTACTTCCAGTAAGGGATGTAGCAAAGTTAGCATCAGGTTTCAAAATCATGATATTCATTATGATTAATTCATGTGTAATCGTTCTAAGACAAACTGGCTACAAACACGAATGGAATCCAGAGTACAAGGGACCTCTTTACCCAATAATTCACATTTGGGGGATTGTAGCGGGATTAGCATTAGTTTACATCATGGGTGAGAAGGCTGTTATTGGAGCAGCAGCAGCTATCATCATGGGACTGATTGTATACCAACTATATGGTAAAAACCACGCTCATCCAAGAATTACGCCCTTTGACACATTCCGTTCTGAATTCAGTAATCCAACTAAAGTGGAACATGAAAGGAGAGAGGTCGCATTCAAGGCAGCAGATATGGGTGGTAAAGGACATCTAACTTTGAAAGAGTTCCAAGTTGCAATGCACGCCTTAGAGTTTCCATACGATGATGTTGAATGTAGAGTAATATTCCACGAAATCGATACCGATGAGAACGGTGTAATAGACATCAAAGAGTTCATTGCTCAATTCGAGAACGCTGATAATGGAGTGGCAACCGAAGAAGGTTAGGACATTCTTGTCCACTCGCCACTTTCACTAACAAGCCAAGATGTTAATTCTCCGCCTGAATCGATATACCATCCTGTCTTTCCTTGTGTAGTTCCAGGTGCTGCCTGCATCACTCCTGTGCGCTTTGCATTTTCAGCAAGCCTTGCACGAAGTTCGTTCGCTGATTCAGCAGATTCTGAATTTTGAATTGTGCTAACTACTGTTTTCACTTCTTCTTCAACCTGTACATCGACTTCGGTCTGAACGGTTTCAACTAACTGAATGTCTTCTTCCTCTTCACCATACCCAATTTCCCAACGGTTAGTGTGTTCATCTTGCTTCATCCTGCGTATGAGTACTAGCATTATTGAAATGAATAGGAAAATAATAATTGAAATAATTGTTAATGCTGTGTCTGAGTTGCCCAAACCACCTCCAAACAATACAGCATTGGCATCGAAGAATCTCTGTGCTTCAAGATCATCCCAGTAAAAATTACAAGACTGAGATTGTCCAGATTGGTCTATCGAAACCTCATAGGTATCACCAGAAAGATGGATTGCAGAGCCAACAGTACACTGAATATCGATTTCCTCATTTGGGACTTCAATTCTGTTACCTGCCTGGTCGATTGCAGATACCCTGATGATCATCTTGCTTCCTTGCTCAGGATTCTGCTCTGGAATCTCTACCATAATTCTAATCGCTTTACCAGGGGAAACCGTTACGTTGAGGTCATTAGTTGCAGAACCAGTAGTAAGTCGTAAGTTCCATTCTCCAACTTCTCCACCGCTAATTTTCCAGTATCCATCTCCTTTGGAAGATGGAACAACTGTCCCTTGCGGGTCATCCAATTGGAAATTAATATCTGTTGCTAATGCTACATTACCATGAAGATCCAAAGTTGATATTTCGATTTCAATATATTCTCCACTAGTAACCTGTATTCCACCATCATGGTCGGTGGTTATTTGCCTAGCAGTGCCAGCAATTACTTCAATATCAGTTATCGCAAAAACACCTTGGGCCATAGCCCTTATCTCATGCATTCCAAGTGATGATGGAGCCCATTTGCCTCCTGCTAATCTAATCTCCATGGTCATTTCATTATTGTCCACTACCCAATTAACTAGAATACCATCCAGAATGTTGCCATATTCATCCTCAAAGATAGGTGCTAAGTTTAGAACGCCATCGGAAGGAACTCTTGTTCCACTTTCAGGAAGAACAATTCTTGCGAGTTCACCAGATGTGATATTTAGGGTGTTTTCAACATTATGGACAGTTTGGGTTTCATTATCTAACCATGTAGCAGAAATTGAAAATTTGCCGATTGGACCAGGCTTTAACCGGAACCAATCTCCTTGATTCTCTGGACCCAGTTCAGTATCGATTGTCCATGTCCCATTTACAGACCGTTGGTTACCTGCAGCATCAAACGCCGATATTGATGCCACGATTAAGTCACCAGACCGTAGATTTTCTTCAGATAGCAAAAAATCAATTCCAACGATGGCTCCCTGTGTGACATTTACTTGCACGGTGGCTGAATAGCCTTGGTCAGAGACACTAATTGTCCAAACCCCTATTTGGGATGGGGTCCAAACGATAGAATCACCATCCATTGCTAATGAACCAGTTGGTACTGTCCAATTAGAGAGTGGCAAAATGACTTCACCAGAATTACCCAGAATGTCCGTTCTAATAGATGAAAGAATCACTGGTGAACCAGTTCTAGCCTGTTCAACATCCATCTCAATGTCAAGACCTGTCGCTTGAGCAGGGAGAACACGAATTACTCCATGCCCGTGGGCCCCTGATGTACTATTGACACTAACATTCCATACTCCTGGATAACTTCCAAAATACAGACCATTGGGAGATATAGATCCATTTTCTACAGTCCAAGTCAGAATTCCGGCTTTAGAGATTTCAACCTCATTTCCTAGTAAATCTTTAGCAATAGGCAGGATATGTTGTGTGTTACCACTTTGTACAGTTAGTCCAAATGGTATGTCGAGAGTTTTGGGGACTGCCAGGGATTACACTGAATACAACTTGAGTTTCTAATTCAAGATGAATAATACGCATTGTTGCATTACCTATTTCGTCCGGCTTCCAAGTAATGTTTGTGTGTTCAATCTCGCCATTTTGACAACGCCATGTTAAATCTCCAACTACCGGGTTATCCGCTCTGTCGACTAACGTTGCATTCAATTCAATTGAATCATCTATGCTAACTTCTGTAAAATTTAAATCCGGACTTTATTCCGATTGGCCAACCAGACACTACATTAATTGTTGTAGTTGAATTAACGCTTCCACTATTTGCAGAAATGGTAGTCTGACCTACCTTTCCTGGTGTGAATAATCCTTCCGAATCAATAGAGCCTGAACTCGCTGACCAAATTACAGGTTCATTTATCGAATTTCCAGATGAATCTTTGACAACTGCTGAAAAACGAACAGCTTGGTCTGCACTAACGCTTTGAGTATGGTTATCAATCGTGATATTAGCGGGTGTGGCTGCAATGACGGGTGATGAAATTTGAACCATTAGAATAACAATCAGAACTGATAGAATTCTATTACTCATACTCCAACCTCATACCGCCTTAAATTTCTTGCATTATCTAAGTAATCGCTTAATCTTTCCACTCTTCCCAGTCAGAACCGGATTCACGGAACCACCAAACACCATTTTCATCTTCAGCCCACTCGGTTCCATCATCTTCCACACGATGGTCAGACATCCAATCTTCAAGTTGAGGTTTAGCTGCCTGAGGTGGTCCTTCTGGCCCTGGGCCTACTGGCTTAGATGATTCAGAATAATCTTCTTGATAGTATTCTTGACCATCCTCATCATCCTCGTCGTCGTCATATTCCGAACCTCCGCTGCGCAGAACCATCACTATTACAACTAGAAGTACCAATATTACTAGAATTCCTAGAATACCTCCTGCATAGTATAATGTCCCTCCAGATTCAAAGAACCCTAGGAATGTTCCTTCGACCATAATTGACTCAGTAACCTCTTGATTATCTACAGAAATAGTTACAGTTTTGCTTATCATTGTCTAAGGTTGTAATAGTCCAATATCCATTTTCACCTGCTTCTGATGTCATTCCACCAGTTAGTATAACCTTAGTTTCAGGCGGGTACTGGAATCTCGTTTTCCCAGGCATCGAAGGTATGAACCTCGATCTCGAATGATTCTAACTGTACCACATTGTCATCTGCAATTGTTAATTCAATGCGTGAAACTGTCTGATGAGCAGTAACTAGAACAGTCCAGGTGTTGCTAACTCCGCTTGGAGAGCGGAAGTTGAATGTATGCTCACCCGCTGTAGTTGCGCTCCAGCTATAGTTTCCAGATTCACCTTCAATTGTAGATGTAGGTACTGCTTTGTTATCTTGGGTCCAAAGAACACTTTCCAAGAAAGTGTTTCCATCAAAGTCTGTACCTGTAATAGTAAGAGTATATTCGTCACCAGCCTTAGCCGAATTAGCGATTACATCAATGTCCACACTTACAGCATCCCCGTGCTCTACTGATATTGTTACAGATTGTGTGAAGTTGAATCCTCCTTCAGATATAGCCCAAGCAGTAATCATCCATTCTCCGACTTCGCTAGCTTCCCACACTCCACTATTTCCAACAATTATGTCAGTAATGTTGACTTCATTGTCATTTAGCATGTTTGTCATTGAATAGGACACAATGGATGAATCAATTGTGTTTCCATCTGCATCAGTTAGTTGCGGTAATAATTGTATACTATTGTCGGCATCAATATTCTGTGTCAAACTCGAAGGCTGTAGTAGAGATAGACTGGCCAAATCACCATGGTCTACATCAATGTATAACTTAACTTCAAAAGTGATATTTTCGTCAGTATATGTGGCAAACAATGTGTAAAATGAGTCTGATGAAAAGACTGGTACGAACATGGTTGTACTACCAAATGTCATCTCCTGCAAAACACTCTGATCAGTATATTGAGAATGTTCGATTCTCCAGGCAACGTTTTCAGTCCACCTGTTACCATCATAGTCTTGAGCCTTTACCTTTACAGTAATTTGTTCATCTGCGGTTAAATATTGTTCTAAACCGGTTGATTCAGTAGCGTCTACTAGAAGTACTAATCCAGTAATCATTCCTTCACTAACTTGGATTACAACACTGTTTTCCATTCCAGCATAACTTGCAGTCAAGGTCTTTGAACCCCGACTCTTAGCATGCCATTTTGCAGGAAGTCCTTCTTCTATCATACCATCACTAATTGTCCAGTTTGCTAACGGCAATTCTACTGCTAATCGATTACCCATTATATCAATTCTAGTTGTGTTAAGGTAAACTATGTCATCGGCTGTAACATATGTTTCAGATGCATCGATTTCTAGAGTTTCCATTTCACCATAGGTCACACTTACTGGTATTTGGTGGTAAATCCCACCAGTTGATTCCATTGTGATATTGTAATCGCCAAAGGTCATAGCATAGTAAGTGCCGTTCTCTTCAGTAAATGTACCTCCACCTACAGTCCAAGTAATTCCTCCTCCAACTGCTAAGTCCAGCATATTTTCATATTGGTCATGCAAAGTCCAAGTCAGTTCACAAGTTGTACCTGCATGCACCGTATTTTCACATCCAGATGTATTGTAATGAGTAGGTAATCCTCCTAATACTACGATGTTCACAGTAATGCTTTGACCGTTCCATTCGACAGTTACAACCTGATTTCCAGAACTGTATGGATAGAATGTACTTCCATTCATCGTTCCATTAGATGGTGAATACGATATTACACTTGGAGCGACTATGTTTCCATTTTGGTCATGGATTACAGCAACAACAGTAAAAGTGTCATCAGCGGTTATTGTTTGT
>CASICT010000003.1 GCA_949373265.1 Candidatus Poseidoniaceae archaeon
CCATACACCCGTGCATCCGATGCAAATAACAGAATCATCCGCCGAAATGCTGACGGTGCAACAACCGCAGACATGGCGTACATCGCACAACAGGCCGCTATCGAATACGAGCGTGCACTAGTTGCTGGTGAAATCGACGAAGAGGAGTGATCCTTTTTGTGGTCTGTCCGCCTTTCGGTGGATACGCCTAAGGCTAATTCACTAGCAGCCAGTCTTGCAAGTGAAGAATCCGTGATTGTAACCGGTGACAATTTGTCATTTACTCTAAACGAAAGTAGAGCTAAAGATGCGAGAGCAATGTGGAATACTCGAATGAGATCTCTCGTCATTGCAAATCGAGTAATTGATGTGATGGATTCTTGAACCCCTAACTAGTGAGGAGATAACATGGAAGCCGCTCAACAATTGCAGATGGTCGTTGCCGAAGTGCAAGCAGCAAGACAACAAGTAGCATCACTTAATGCTCAACTAAGGGAACTAGAGGGTACTGTTGCTGCTGTTAAAACACAGCCAGATGGTATGGCTCTTCATCGACAAATGGGCACCATATTAGTAGAAGTTGAAGATAGAAATCAGTTACTGGAAGATTTGGAAACGACTCTTGTTCAAATGAAAGCTGCTGTCACCACTATGGGTGAAAGAGAGGCTGAACTTGTTTCAACCTATGAAAAACTCAAGCAATCTCTCGAGGGATGAACTTGGAAGAATTAGCCAACTGGATTACAGAAGCCACATCTCGTGGAGCAGTTCCGATTCTAGCAGGTAGAAATGGAGACATGGATACCATCGGTTCCGCCATTGCATTGGCAGCATCAAACCCTGTTTTGTTAGCCTGTGGCAAGCATGTAGGCCGTTTGGCAAACCGTCTTTGTGAGGAACTAAATGCACCATTTCGCAAACTTTCCGATAATCCCGCATGGCCATCAAAAATCGGTGGAATAATCATTGTTGATGCTGCTGCTGAATCACAAACCGGAGTTAAGATTCCAGAAGGAATACCGATTTGTGTGATAGACCATCATGATACTTGTGAATGGAAATTTGGACCTGGAGATTTAGAAGTGCGGGGAAACGCTCGCTCAACAACTCAAATGATTTTTGAATACCTGTCTAGCCACTCACCTGACACTTTAACGAACGAAGTTCGTAAACTTCTACTCGCTGGTCTGATAACCGATACTGGAAGATTTCGACATGCAGATGAATCTTCACTTCGATGTGCTGCAGACCTTCTAAATGGAGCCGATTTCGAATACCAAGAGTTTGTCGAATATATTCAAAATGAAACTATCACTGCTAGCGATCGAGGTGCCATTGTGAAGGCCTTATCCAGAAGCCAGTCAATCGAATCTGGCAAATGGAATTTGGTTCATACTCACGCTGGAATACTCGAAGGAAAGGTTGCAAGTATACTGGTTCAAGCAGGGGCGGAAGTAGCATTGGTAGCACGTAACCGTGATGGTGAAACCCGACTAACTGCCAGAGCACCACGTTCTTCGACAAAATCAGGAATTCACTTGGGAAGGATGATGCAACAATTAGCCGAGAAAATGGGTGGCGAAGGTGGAGGGCACGATGGTGCTGCAGGCTGGAGCGGACATTGTGACCGGATTGCTAGTGAAACCGCTTTCATCAATATCCTTGCTAATACTAGGAGGGTTGAAAATTGAATCCTGAAGAGATTATCACCGCATATGAAAACGGTGAGCGTGAATTAGATCACCTCCTTGAAAAAATGAGGTGGACTAGTTGGCTAGGCGTAGCAGAACTTGGACTTGTTCTAGGTAGCGACATTGTTGAATTCCTAGCAGATAAGCTAACTCCCGCTGAATCAAAAGTCCTTGAATTGGTTAAGATGAGGGTCCAGGGTGTATTGAATATGGAATCCATCGAAGAGGCCCTTGTAGTAGCTAGGAGTCCAGACACACGTGATTTGGCTCTAGAGGGCAGATTGAGAATGGAAAGAGGTCTCGTTAATTTTGAAAACGGTGACATGGATGGAGCACGTGATGATTTGACGTGGGCTGAAACAAGGCTGAAATCGGTCGCCAAGGCTAGTAGAGACCATGATATCTCATTGCTAAACAAAGCAGCATTTCACCTATCGATTGAGGAGCCAATGATGGCATTACACGTTCATGGTGAAATATCTCGTAGCGCAGGTCATGCAAATGAAACAATTGCAATTTCAAGAGTACAGGCTGCAAGAATCCATTTGATGTATAGCCAAATGTTTGATGCTGCAAGATGCGCTTTCAACGCACATGCACATGCTATGATCGCTAAACAAATTGACCTTGCAGTAGAATCGGGGGCTATATTTGTAGAAATAGCATCAGACTTTATTGATGATGATGCTGAAAATTTCGCCGACCAGATAGTAGATGCTAAGCCTCTATCTGTGGGGGATGAAGCCCCGACACTAAAGGTGAACAAGGAAGATATCAATGGAGTACTAGAATGGTGTATTAAAAATACATCAGAAGGATATTCAGGTGTTGAACGACCTGATTTGCGTGCATTGATGATGCTGGCCAAGAAATTAGAGAGAACAGAATTATTCACTGAACTACTTTCATCTACCGATGAAGTAGAAGATGCTATGCTAGCGGCACTTTGTGCCTCTGTTAGTACAGATGACGTGGCAAAACAGTGGACTGATAGAGTAACTGAAATAATGACTTTGGAAAATGTTTAGCCAAGCATTAATTGTGCCTTCTCCATCCATTCTTCTGCCCATAACTCACCTGAAGTAAGCAACGATCTAGCCATAAAGAAGGCTTCAGCGGCTTCACCAGCATCAAGTAAATCCTGTAACCGCTTTAGGTCAGGGTCAATCTTGACATCTATTTCATCATCAGGCGTTACTATTTCCAATGGTACTTCAGAAACACTTTGCGAGAGGTTTTGCATTCGAACTAAAAATTGCGACCGGGTATTCAATGATGGGCCGCTCCAAGGAACTGCATCTTCACCATCCATTGCCATTTTCAAGCGATTCAAGAATAAGTCGCGCACCTTTTGTGTGGGCCTCAATTGTTGAACATGGTCATAGCAAAGCCAGGCTTGATCAATTTCACTCCTCCTTTCATGCAACCGCCCTAGTTCCATCCAAAGTTCATGATTCGCAGGGCGATGGGCAAGTAGATGGTGAACTAAATCAATGAATAAATCTTCATGCCCAGCCGTACGGACACGCTCTAATCTACGACCATAGATGATGTTCGACCTCTGGTCAGTAAAATCCAACCTTCGACAACGATTAGCAAACTTCTCTAAATCATCATCACCAAGAGACGCAAACCAATTCTCAGGATCAAGAGAATCTGTAATGAAGGCGGCTTCGAGTAATTCAATCCCAACTTCAAGATGATTAATTCCTTTCAGTTGGCCTAATTGATTAGGGTCACGACCAAGAATAACAAAGATATCTCCCAGTACTAATGACATTCCGTCTGAATCTCCTCGCATATGCTTGATTAGAGCAAGACATCTCCAATTCCTCTCATCTGTAAAGTCGTAAAGTACAGCTTGCTGCGCATTCTGCTCAGCCCAAGCAAGGTTTTCCAACTCACGAGAAGGGTCTTTTTTCGCTAACTTCACAAATCGGTCTGCTTGTGAACGGTGTCTGCTACCCAGATTACGTCTAGGATGTTGGAGAACCGTTGCGCTATCCATGTGGAACAACTCACTGAACCGACATGAAACCAGAGCGGTCATAGCCCCATGGAATTGTTGCATCAATACCAATTTTAGCAGTTTTTCCATCCGACAAACGAGATGGGTCCAAACTAGAACCCTTCTGATTTGACAAAATTACCGAGTCTGAATCAGGTTGCCATCGAGTCATCATTGCCCATTCAACCCTAACGGGGTCGGTAATGTCGATGTCTTCATCAACAATAGTTACCATCTTCATTGAACGGTGACCTGCTAAAGCAGCATGAATTGCTTTCAAAGCATCACCTTCATTGTTGACTTTGATTTTTACAACTGCTGCAAGCCAACCGCCTCCACCTTCGGTCATATGAACATCCAAGCATTCACAAACCTCGCTAACTGCTGACTTGATGGTTGGAGATCTTGGCAAGCCCATCAGTGTCTTGTGTTCAGCCTCTGCAGGAATTAAGGCGTGGAACACTGGATTCTTTCGATGGGTGATACCATCTATTTCAATCACGGGTTCTTGACGTACATCATCGACTGTACCAGTAATGTCAACATAAGGACCCTCAGAGTCATTATCAGTTGTTATACGGCCCCACATTGCGTATTCAGCATGTGCTGGGACTTGTATCCCATTAGGCAATTCAACTAATTCAAGAGGTGAACCATGTATTTTTTCGTGAAGTGCTGAGGCAATAGTCAATTCGTCAATATTTGAATCAAAGGACATTGCTCCTGCCAAAAGTACGACTGGGTCAGGTGCATTTATCACCGCTATTTTCACATCTTCCCCTGAACCCCTTGCATCACTGGTCATAGCATGAAGATGTCTCGGAACTAGTCTTACCACCAAGTGATTTTCATCACGTAGTAATTGTCGATGGAATGACATATTGCGGATTCCACCATGCTCTGCAATTATTACACTTGAAGACATGTACCTTCCACGATCTTCTCGCCAATGATGAGGAATTGGCAATTTTGTCAAATCTGGAGTGCTTTGAGGACATTCCATGACTGGGCCTGAATCAACAATTTTTGGGTCTCTGGGGTTTTCCATGGCCCATCCCAATAGGTCAATGAAATCCTCCGGCTCAATAGATAAGGCTGCACAAAGTCTAGGCCTTGTTAAGAGATTTACAGCAACTCTGTGACCTGGAGCCTCAATTAAATTTTCAAAGACAAGTAGTTCGTGACCTGTAGACTTAGACTTATCAAAAATACCATGCAGCACGCTGGTTGGCTCAGTAATAAAAGTTGCTGCGCCTAACAAATCACGGAATGCCATGTACCCTTCCTGTAGGGCAATAACCATGAACATTGGCACTGTTCAGTTAACGATGCGTGCACCATCCGACCAACCCATTTCAATCGGCACCATGAAATAGGGGAGGTAGGTCGGCAAAATGCTTCAATGGAGTGTTTTGACATGGGTCGTGGATTGTTCGCAGGAACCAAGATGGCAAAGGACCGCCAAAAGTTCAGATGGTCCGACCGTAGATACAAGAAGCGTATGCTCAAGTCTCGAGCTAAGCATGACCCTCTTGCAGGTTCAACACAAGCAAAGGGTATCGTTATCGAAAAAGTCGGTATCGAAGCTAAGCAGCCTAACTCCGGAATCCGTAAAGCAGTCAAGATTTCACTGATTAAGAACGGTAACAAACTTACAGCCTTCGCACCAGGAGATGGTGCTATCAACTTTATCGACGAACACGATGAAGTGATGGTAGAAGGAATCGGTGGACGTATGGGACGTTCATACGGAGATATTCCTGGTGTCCGATACAAGGTCATCCAAGTCAACGGTGTCTCATTAGATGAGATGGTTCGTGGACGAAAAGAGAAGCCAGTACGATGATTCGGAGTGATTTAGATGAGTGAAGAAGTCGAAACACAAGAAGAAGAATCTCAACCTGAGGAAGTTAAGCCAATAGCAGGTATCGGAACACTGGTATTCAGTAAATACGATGCTAGCGAAGTAGTCTGTAGAGACCCTGGACTAGCACCTTACATCAACCTCTCAACTGTAGGAGTACCACATACTGGTGGACGTCATGCAAATGCATGGTTCGGTAAAGCTCGCCTCTCTGTTGTCGAAAGATTCGTCAACAAGTTGATGCGAACTGGAAAGTACACAGGTAAGAAGCAAGGTGCACTCAAGGCTTTTGAAGCAGCACTCGATTCTATTGCAGAACGTAGTGGAAACAATCCTCTACAAGCATTCGTAGATGCAATTTGTCATGCTGCACCAATGGAAGAGATCACACGTATCAAATTCGGTGCTGTATCTCAACCTAAGGCTGTTGACAGTTCACCATCCCGCAGACTCGATGTTGCACTAGCAAATCTTGCAAAGGGTGCACAACAAGGAACATCAAAATCAAAGCGTACACTTACTCAGTGTATTATCAACGAACTAACAAAGGCTAGCAACGGTGATGTTACCTCTTTCGCAGTCTCAAAGAAGGAAGAAGTTCAGCGCATTGCATCAAGTGCACGCTGAGATTAGACCCACAGAAACGGTGTTGCTTGCAACACCTGACCCCAACGGTCAATAATGACAGTCTTTGCGAAGGGGCTATGAGCGAGTATAGTCCATCCACTAAAATCAACTGGCTCAACTCTATTTTCCTTTTGGCAACACCTCTTGTTGCGGTTGCTGGAGTCATTTACCATTGGAACTATTTTGGAAGTCCAGGTCTTGTTGAATTCATTGTATTCTTTTTCATGTACTTTGGTTGTGGACTTTCAATAACTGTTGGTTATCACCGGTTATTTTCCCATAGGTCACACGATGCCTCGTGGCCGATGGTTTTGTTTTACGCAATATTTGGTGCTGGTTCATTTCAAAACTCGATAATCGAGTGGTGTTCTGACCATCGTAAACACCACAAAGGCACAGATACTGAAGAAGACCCGTACTCTGTAACCAGAGGTTTTTGGTATTCCCACATGATTTGGGTCATGATCGAAGAAGAGAAGTTTGCAAATGATTTCGCTAATGTAAAAGACTTACAGGCAAGTAAAATCATTCGCTGGCAACACAGGAATATATTCTTGATTGGAGCACTATCGGGCTTAGCACTACCAATGGCAGTAGGTTTCATGTTCGGAGGAATTGCTACAGCGATTGGGTGCTTAGTTTGGGGCGGATTAGTTAGACTAGTATTTGTTCACCATGGTACATTCCTAATCAATAGTGCAGCTCACATATGGGGAGTTCAACCTTACTCTGAAGAAAACTCGAGCCGTGATTCATTTTGGTTAGCGTTCTTCACATTTGGTGAAGGATACCACAACTTCCATCATACTTTCCAAGCAGACTATCGCAATGGTCACAAATGGTATCATGTGGACCCTAGCAAATGGTGGATTAAGGTATTCCATCTAGTTGGATTGAAATCTAATCTGAAAAAGACACCAAAACATTCTATTGAGATTGCCAAACTCGACATGAAGTTCAAAACTACATCATCTAAACTAGCATCGAAAAATATCGATACTACAGATTATGAAAATAAAATCAGCACCTACAGAGATTCAATGAAGTCTTGCTTATACGAAATTCAGAAGGCAAAGAAAGAATTGAAGAAAACTCTGAGTAATCAGAGAATGGTTCTGCGTGAGAAAATTTCTGAAATGCAGACATCATACACTCAAATCAAACAAGATTTGAAAATATTATTCAATGAAATGAACGCTCAATATGTAGCGAATTCTTAAGTTGATTAATCAGCGTACTGTACGACGTTTGTCACCGACATTCGTAGTCGATTTGATAAACCCCTTCAAGGTGGCGAGGAATGACGAGAGTCAGGTGATTCACCATGGGCCGTAAAGAAGACAACATCAAGAAAGCAACTGAAGTAATGCACATCCTACCTCAGATTCGTAACCTATGTATCGCGGCTCACATTGACCACGGTAAGACAACTCTTTCAGACAACCTAATTGCGGGTGCTGGAATGATGAGTGAAGAACTAGCAGGTAAGAGCCGTGTTCTTGACTTCGATGAACAAGAGAGTGCGAGAGGAATCACAATTAACGCTGCTTCAGCATCAATGGTTCACGCTGTAAATGATACTGATTATCTAATCAATCTAATCGACACACCAGGTCACGTTGACTTCGGTGGAGACGTTACCCGTGCTATGCGTGCTGTAGATGGATGTTTCATCTTGGCATGTGCGGTTGAAGGACCAATGCCTCAGACTGAGACTGTTGTTCGTCAAGCACTGAAAGAGAAGGTTAAGCCCGTACTTTTCATCAATAAAGTAGACCGCTTGATCAATGAGCTCAAAGTTACTCCTGAAGATATGTTAAAGAGATTTGAAGAGACTATCAAGAAAGTAAACAAACTAATTCAATCATTCGCACCTGAAGGTATGGAGAAGAAATGGCAAGTCAGTGTCATGGATGGTACTGTAGCATTTGGCTCAGCATACCACAACTGGGGTATCACAATCCCTTACATGAAGAAGTCTGGTGTTTCCATGACTGAGATTTTCGAATACTGTAATAATGAGGATCAGAAGACATTGGCGCAAAAAGCTCCAGTGCATGAAGTTCTTTTGGATATGGCTGTTTCCAAGTTGCCCGGACCTGTTGAAGCACAGCAATACAGAATTCCTAACATCTGGAACGGCGACCTTGATTCTCCAATTGGAAAGGCTATGATGACTTGTGACCCAAATGCAGAACTTGCAATGATGATTACCAAAATCTGGATGGACCCACACGCTGGAGAAGTCGCTGTTGGACGCCTGTATTCTGGTTCAATCAACCAAGGCGAGTCAGTATACGCAATCGGTGCTGCAAAGCCAGAGCGTGTTCAGCAAGTCAGCATGATGGTTGGAGGAGACAGAATCCCAGTCCCAACTGTAGTAGCAGGTAACATCGCAGCAATTACTGGAATCCGTTCCGCTGCTGCTGGTGTAACACTATCACGTGACAAGGACTTCACTCCTTTCGAAGCGATCAGGCACTATTCTGACCCGGTTGTTACAGTAGCAGTAGAACCGAAGAGTATGAAGGACCTACCAAAGTTCATCGATGCTCTACGTTCACTTGCAAAGTCCGATGCATCCCTTCAAGTTAGCACAAACCAGGAAACAGGAGAAGCACTTCTTGCTGGTATGGGAGAACTTCACTTGGAAATTACAGTTTACCGCCTAGAAGAAGAACAGAATATCAAGGTAAAAGTAAGCCCTCCAATCGTTGTATACAGAGAATCTGTTGAGGGAACAAACAGAGGACATTCATTCGAAGGTAAGTCACCAAACCGACACAACAGATTCATGATGGAATGTGAAGCACTTTCTCCTGAAGTAGTTGCTGCTCTACGTGATGGCCACTTTGGAAATGGGGCTGTTCGCTCTGGAGATGCCAAAGCAGTCGGAGCAAAATTCGGTGAACTCGGTATGGACAAGGACAAAATGCGCAAGATTTACGCAATCTACGGTACAAACGTACTAGTCAATGACACAAAGGGTATTCAGGGACTTCACGAAACTCGTGAACTGATAATCGAAGCATTCAATGAAGTTTGCAAGAAGGGACCAGTTGCTGATGAACCTGTAATGGGAATGATGGTTCGCCTTGTTGATGCAAAGTTGCACGAAGATGCAATCCACCGTGGACCTGCTCAGACTATCCCAGCTGTACGTAATGGAATCAAAGGCGCTATGATGCGCTCACGCACTGTTCTGATGGAGCCTATGCAGAGATCACACGTCAGTGTACCAAACGACTGGCTTGGACCGGTAACTCGTGAAATCACAAACCGTCGTGGAATTATCGAAGATATGCCGTCTGAAGGTGAAGCTACAACCGTAATAGGAACTCTTCCAGTTGCAGAAACATTTGGTTTCTCAAACGATATTCGTGCGGCTTCACAAGGTCGTGCTGTATGGAACTCCGAAAATATTGGGTTTGAAATTCTTCCACCTCAATTATTCACCAAAGTAGTCGGCGATATCCGTTCCCGTAAGGGATTGAAGCCTGACCCTAACCCTGAGTCCTATTACGCTGAGTGATAGTTCACAAGCAAATCGATTCATCAGCATTATTGCCGATGGTCTATTGGGCAAAGTATGGGCGACGTTTTGGGAATCTTCATCTCTAAGGGTGGAGTGCCTAAATTACCGATTAATTCGGTTCACATAGGACAACTGGGTCTTGCTGGTGATGTTCAAACAGATAAGAAATACCACGGTGGATATTTGAGAGCAGTTTGTGTTTTAGAAAATGAATTATTACTCAAATTACAAAGTGAAGGCCATCCGATTCTACCTGGTGAAACTGGAGAGAACCTATTGTTAGAAGGATACGACCTTACAATTGGGTCTATCTTTTCGGTTGGAGATGTTGAGTTGGAAGTTATTTCTGCAGCAACACCATGCCACAAAATTGCAAGTTCGTTCAATCAAGGAGATTTTAATCGCATGTCTCACAAAACAACTCCTGGAGATACACGCTGGTATTGTAAAGTACTCAAAGAAGGAAACGTCAGAATATCCTCTTAAGTTGGTAGTCAGTCAATTCACGTAGAGCAACCATTGCAGGACTATCGGGTAACCTGTCTAGACAATCGTGAGCACTCCTGTGGTAAAATTCTGCTCTAGAACGTGCATAATCGATAGAACCTAGATCTTCAAGCGCTTTGTGCGCTTTTGCAACTTGCTCTGAAGTAACATCATCGCCCTTACCCAATACTGCGAGTAAATCTTCCTTTGAATTAGAAGGAGGTTGGTCTAGAGCATGTATTACCATCAAAGTACGCTTACCTTGAGCAACGTCACTTCCACTAGGCTTACCAAGAGTATCAGAATCGGATAGAACATCGATTAAGTCATCCATTAATTGGAAACATAGACCTAATGCTAATCCCCAATCATGCATGCATTCAATGGTTTGTGTATCTGCCCCGGCAAGGTGGGAGCCAACCTCAGCGCATGTAAGGAACATTGCTGCAGTCTTTCCATGAATCATAGTAATGTATTCTTCTTCAGAAACCCTTTCACGGTCTTCAAATTCAATATCCAATTGTTGACCTTCGCTGCACTTACGCACCATGCGCCCAATTCTCTTTACTAAGAACGGCAACAATTCAGGTTCAATCCCTTCAGCCACAGCCATCGCTTCAAACGCAATAGCTAACATCGCATCACCCGCATTGATAGCAGTTGGTAAGTCATAGGCCACATGCACAGCAGGCCTACCTCTACGAACGTCATCATCGTCCATAATGTCATCATGAACCAATGTGAAATTATGAATTATTTCAATCGCAGCCCCGACATCGAGTAAACCTGAGTGAGAATCTCCAACTGCCTTGGCAACAAGCCAAGGAAGTGTTGCTCTAAGTCGCTTACCTCCACCTTCTATCAAATGCATCATGGCACCAGATAAGCGGTCTAAAGATGAATGTGTTAGGGCTCTTTCAATCCTGATTTCGACCAATTCCTTAACTTCAGCAATGCTAGTCATTAGGTCGGCACCAATTGCATTGGGAAGCATATGAGATACATCACCCATGTCATGAATCAAATCATCAGGTTTTGCACAGCCTGGACGCCACCAATCATCATCCATTAATCTAGCAGCAATACACCTAAACCATGGTGCAATGATATTATCTGGGTCTTCAGCAATCAATAACTCCTCAAGTTCGGATTGACTTACCCATTTAATTTCACTAACTTCATTTGGATTTGGATTGACATCAACATCTGCATGTATAACCAAGCAATGGTCGATTTCTCTTTCAATCCAGTTTTGGTCTTGACGTGCTTGATAGCGCATTTTTGTGACAAAATCAAATTTGTCGATTGAGACTTGAGATGGAGAGATTCCTAATTCCTGTTCCAACTTTCTTATGGCTGCTCTTTTCACTCCTAAATTATTCTTTAAGTCCATTTCATCTTCACTATGTAAAGGATGTGAGCAACAGGAATTAGCCCAAACATCAGGGAATGTAATCTTGTGCGATGCTCTTTTTTGTAGGAGTAGTCTACCTGACGAATCGAACAGAAGTACGCTAAATGCTCTGTGTATTGACCCGATTCCATTGTGGCTATCGAACTTAGAGATAGGACCTATTACTTCATCCAATTCATTTACTTGAATGACTGCTTCACTCATCAGAGACTCCTGTACTGAATCACTGTCTTGTAATGCTACAGATGTATCTGCATGCAATTTGATATTGGGAACATCCTCAATGGCATATCCCGACATAACTCTCTCCAAATAGTGGGTTTCGCGTCCACTACATCAAGAGTTCCCTGTAACTATACGTGTCCCAAGTACTGACTTGCCTTCAATTGCATCAAGAACACGCTCTGGATACTCTCCATTGATTATCATGACATCAACTCCTTTTTGCGAAATCATAGCGCCTCTTGCAGCCTTTAGACCAATTCCTCCTGTAACATCAATCTCAGAAGCATGTTCACCTATGAACTTCATTTCCGGATGCCATACTTCGATTAAATCATCAGGTCCAGCATTTGAAGGTGGTACCTTCAAGATTCCATCAACTCCTCCAATAGCAAATACAGCCCTATCGACATTAGGTAACTCTGTTGCATATCGAAGCATAATGTCATCACCAGATAGGATACCAAATTCATTTTCATCGTCGCCAACAACATCTCCAAACAACACGGTTACACCATCAAACATTGGAAGTTCACCTTTGAAACCAGGTCCAGTACCCCTAGCCCATTCACGAGGAGGGAACGTTTTTGTTACAAGCCCATACTTGTTGAGGGATTTAATTACGTAACTGTTTAACTCCAGCATATCTGAACGAACTTCTTCGATTGCAGCATCCTGTGAAATACTATCAACACGCCCTTCAGATAGTCGGAATTCTTTAGCCTTCAAGTGACCAAATGAACCTGCACCATGAACGATTACAAGTTTTTTAGTTGAATTAGAACAGGCTTCTGCTAAGGCATCTATTACTTTGGAATTAACAGTACAAAGTTGGTCCTTGTGGGTGATTAAACCCCCTCCCCACTTGATGACTACTATTCCGGACATGGTTATGCCAAGCATTTCCTACTAATGTGTGCATTGGATTTACATGGGAGTCTAGACAGGACCGTAGCATGACCGAGTCACCAAGTGTCGATGAGTTCGTCCGCCACATGCAAGCTGAATTGGACGCCTGCGAAGAAATAGTTGACAAGGAGGAGCGTCAAAAAAGGCAATGGAAGATTGAATCTTCACTACTTTTGGCAATCGAATTCTCAGATCGTTTCAAAGAATTATCAAAACTTGGTCAAAACCCAATACAGATTGTACAAGCTCTAACTATGCCGGATGGCAAAGGCGCCGACATTGCAAAACAAGTTATGGCAATAGCAAGTGGAATGTGTCCAGCATGTGGAACATCTATGGAAACTGACCTAGACTTCTGTTCGAGTTGTGGAAATTACGTAGAGTAATCATTCCTCTTCCCAAATTTTAATCATATCCTGAATTG
>CASICT010000004.1 GCA_949373265.1 Candidatus Poseidoniaceae archaeon
CTGCCGCTGATGGGGGCCGGATTAACGGGCGCAGTAGTTCATCTCGGCCTGTGGCTTCCAGTCATTGAAGGATGCGATTGGGAGGCTGCTAATCTTTCAGAAGATTGTCTTGTACCTGTAATCGCAGAGATAGGACCTTACTACAACGATGGCGATGTTGACGCTCTTACTCCAGCCGACCGACTTGGCCGGTTCCTAATTGAGAACTATGTTCCTCATGGATATGGTGTTGCTCAAGTCAGCGTCTTTGGAACCGGGGACTCTAACCATTGTATGGATCTGATGGGAACCGATGAACAGAGAGGAATCGATGCGGCGATATCTTGGCTAGGAAGCCAGGAATGGTCAAATGGCAAAGTTGGAATCATTGGTAAATCATATGATGGTAGCACTCCGTGGCAAGCAGCAACTTTTGGTAATCCTTACTTGGCAACAATTGTACCAATGTCCGGATTGATTGGAGTTCATGACTTAATGTGGAGAAACGGTAGTATGGAAGCACGTGGCATGATAATGCATAACGGTGTTTACGGTTCTTTTGGAGTAGATGGTGATGCTGCTGACGCTGAAAATATCTGTGAAGGATATATGGAAGGATATGCAATGGGTCCATTGGCATACTTGAGCGGTGGAATGGTTGACTATGCAGGTAATACCTACTGGACTGAAAGGTCATTCCTCGATAGAGTTGTTGAAAACTACAACGGTTCTGTTTACATTATTCAGGGAATGCAAGATTGGAACGTAGACCCTCACATGGCTTTTCCAACCCATCAAATTGTAGCAGATGCAGGTATAGAAACCAAGACCTTAGCAGGTCAGTGGGCGCACGATTATCCTGACCGAATGTCAGGGCACAGTTCCCAATCAGCGGGAAGAGGAGCTGAAGCATATCCTTACACCCTACGTTGGGATTGGGCTGATGAGATGCTTTACTGGTTTGATTGGTATCTGAAAGGTGAAGGAGAAGCGCCAGTACTTGGAGTCGAAATGCAGGATAACCGTGGTGGATGGAGATTTGAGAACACCTGGCCATCAGAAGATACTGAATATCTCTCAATAGAAGTTGATTCACTTAGTCCGAGTAGCG
Organism: Candidatus Poseidoniaceae archaeon; assembly: GCA_949373265.1. The sequence continues at coordinate 1,091 of CASICT010000004.1, forward strand.
GTTCTATGATTCCGGCATTAACTGGACAAATTACTTTCTCATACGGTCCTTTCGAAAACGATACCTACATTGCAGGAATGCCGACAATTCATGTTGCGACAACACCTCATACAACTAACAGTGGTCATATTTTCATTGAAATGACCGATGATTCAGGTATGCATCTTGGCCATGCAGTAATGGATTTGAGATTCCATGCAGGAGGCCGTGACGGAGTAGAGTTCTTACCTGCATTCTCAACAATTGTTGCGAAGATGGAATTCATGCCGATGGATGTATTCTTGGAAGCAGGTGAATCGATTCAATTCACGGTCACTCAAACTGGTGAAGATTACGTGCCAAGTCCGGCAGCATCAGGTGATTACTCGATCAATTGGGCAGCAAGCACACTAACTCTTCCAATTGTTCAGCGTACATGTGACGACTTATTCGAAGTTGCAATGGTTGAGTATGGTGACGAGTCTGGAAGAACCTGTTAATCAGAACCTTCCTAGAATTGACTTGAATACATTTTTTGCGTCCCCTTCAGATCTCTCAACAAGTCTCCTGACGATTAGTTCAGGTGTTGAACGAGCTAGATGGTTTCGTCTAGGTGTTCTATCTACAATCAGTTCTAGGTTTTCATCTAATCCTCTAGCCTCGATACCGTCTGTACGTAATTCACGTCCTGCCGCTTCGATAATTGCGGGGGCTAGATGCGTCACTAGTAACATGCATGTTCCTTGATGAGCCTCTGCGGCTTCAAGCATACCTGCGATGATTCTTGCACCGGCTCCCGGTTCAGTAATCGCTTCTAATTCATCAGCAAGAATTAGTTTAGAATCAGTGTTAGATACAACTTGTGCAAGTTGTAGTAATGTTTGCTCAAGTGCTCCCGCAGACTGTGTGCCTCCTGCTTTTGCCAGTACATGTAGTGACTCAATTCGTCCAACACGTGCAGATTTAGCAGGTACTGGAAGTCCCATGTGAGCAAGTATTGTGCAATGTGCAAGTAGTTCGAGCATTGTGGTTTTACCACCACTATTCGCTCCTGTAAGTAAAGCGATTGATTGTCTGTCTTCCTTAGATGCACAATGGCCTAGGCCGTAATCAACTGGGTCTGGTATTCCATCGATTAGTAGGTGTCTTCCCTCTTCTATGGTAATTCCATGGTCACACATTTCAGGCATAGTTGCATCTACACTCTTAGCCCAACGTCCAATGGTTAACCACTGGTCCAATTCGACAAGTTTCCTTAGCGCTTTTTCACAACGTGATTTTAGCGGTGCTAATCTTCTAGCCAGTGAAACTAGACGTTCCGATTGAGTAGATTTCCAAAGTTCTTCTAGTTGGGAGTCGATACTGTCTAGTGTACTTCGGTCAACTTTAGTAGGCCATTCAGCCTTGTATATTGAACGGGGACACCTTACCCCAACACTCGATAAGAGAGCGGAGATTTCATCTGTTGCATTTTCTACCGCCTGCTCGATTGAATCACTCGTTTGTTTCGCTAACTTTCTTTGTAGTGATGCGGCATCGGCTAGAGCTGCTAGCATGTCTGAACCCGATAAATCGAGTTTTACATTCTGCATAGCATCGTCTACTTCATTGTGAATTCTCTTTTCTAATTCTTTAGCCATCGGCCATAATTTGTCTCGTACATCCGCTATTGCTTCAGCATCACTCTCATTGACTAGTTCATCTAGAAGTTCCTTCAATCCTGGCATTCTTATCTCATTAAAGTTTGAATAGAAACCATCTCCTTTAGGAAGGTTAGTAAGAAGTTCCAAAGATTCCCTATTCTGTTCAAACCATCCAACACACTTCTCTGGGAGTATCATGTCTATCGAAGCATCTTCTGGCAGTACTAACCAGCCATCCGGTGTTTGTGCAGGGCCATCTTGGCCGACCCAAGTAACCGACTTGAATACCTTGTAATCCTTCCAAGTTTCCTGGGCAGAAGGTGTGAGTACTCTACAAGATCTCTTTAGTTCTGCGATTGGATTTTTCGAAACAACAACTCTGTCATAATTGCCTTCAACTTCAGAAGGTATTCGTAGTCCTTCTATAACGTGGTCACAATCCATCGCTTCACTAACCATTTTACGTCTTGATGTAATATCTCTAACCGGCATTAGATTTCTTAATCTTGAGCGTGTTGATGAATTAACGGCATGAGATGCAATCGTTGCGACTATTTCTCTGTGCAATCTAATCGATTCTGGTGTGGCCAGAAACTCTTCCATTCCATTTAGTGAACGTGCTAGGCTATCTGCACGCTTCTGCGACACACCTTCAACCTCAGCAATCAATTCAGTTTGACCATCTGCAAGCAGTTGTAGCACCTTATCTTCTGTGCCAAAATGGTCAGTCAATTTTCTTGCAAGGCCTGCCCCAACTCCCGGTAAAGTTTTCAGAACCATAGGTCAAATCGTTTGCCAACAGGTTTTGAAGATAGGGGTCGGTAAACACGTTTACTTTCACTTTCACAATCTAATTACAGAATCCATCATTATTGGTTGACTGGTCCGTAAATTGGCATTTCAACTTCAACAGCGAATAGTGGGTCTGGATCACTAGAGTCGTGGTATGCAACTACGACTCCACCATCGTTTAGGATACCAAGTGATGCGAAATCGAATCTTATGTCTGCACCAGCACCACTTGTCGAATCTAAATCTCCAAGACCGATGTAAGTCAGAGTATCAGGTTGCATAGATTCAGAATATTCTCTGACATGGAATATCACGTCAACATCGGGTCCTTCAGCTGATTGATATCTGACATTTAGTACGAACAAATCTAATCCACCATTTGCTTGGAATTCCCACTCTTCTATTTGTGCCCATTTTTCATCTGAGTAATTCTGAGTGTTCCAAGTAACTCCACCATCATTTGTTAGGTGGTGGGTAAATGTAGTGCCTGCTAAACTTACACAGTGAATCGCTCCTGTAGAATCGATCTGGCAATATTCACTAGGGAATTGGACATCGTGTTTGTTCCAATTTAGTGAAGTGTCCAAGAATGCTGAAGTTCCATCACTGAAGTATTGTGGGAAGTACAAACCTCCGCTCGGCAATGGGAATGAACGCATTTCTTTGTGAGGTTTGTTTACATCATAATAGTCTGGAAGATTGGTGAAATTCAAGTCAACTTCCTCTGCTCCAGGATTTGTATTTCTTCCAGCAAATTGGAAATTGTAGTAATTTAGACCGTCTACGCTGATTTGTCCACCTGCATTTTGAGTCTGGTGCCAGAAGTTGGAAACGACAAGGCTTGCCCATTCTCCACTACCAATGCTGGATGAGATTGGGCCGACGACTTCCACTTGCCAAGAGCGGTCATAGAACGGCTCAGTCATTCGGTTGTAACACCATGTCCACTGGTCTTCAGATTCATCATAAAGAATAGCATAGAATTTGTCGATTTTTGCATCTGCTCCAATGTAAGGGAACCAAGACATTGAGATGATGTCTCCATTTGTGGCTTGGACAATACTTCCCTCTCCAAGACCTTCTTGACCAGGGTTAGTTGGTACTGGAGTTCGACACATAGGGTCGGTTAATACTCCCGGAATGTATGTGTCCCATTCATGACCTCTATCTTTAGACCAGACTGGATATTCACCTCCAATATTGAGGATGTCTCCTTCGATTGTAGTGGCAAGATAGTGTTCACAACAGTTACCGCCGTAATCTTTGTTGAATACAGCCCATGTCGTCAAAGTACTTTCATTGAGATTCAAGTCAATAGTCGTAAATTCCCATGGAGAAATTGCAGGGATTGGGTCGATTAGTTGATAATCAGACCAAACTGGAACCTCTTCTTCTTGCATTACAATTTCTTCTGCTCCACCAAAGCACCCTGCTAAAAGCATGGTTAAGGTGAGTAAAACTGCAATTGCCGGTTTCATTTTAATGACCTCTTAACACTGTACCAAATCGTTGAGCCATCAACTTCGAATGATTCTCCAACGCCTTCTCCAGAATTAAATACAGCACTGTTTGCTCTGGTTTCATTAACTATCCATTCTCTATCTGGAGTGAATAATTCAGGGGCATCTTTCATCCAAACTTCTAGCGAGATTGTATCTTCGATTGCTAAATCTAGGTCTTTGCGAGCTGACTGTATTCTCCTGGTTATGTCACGTGCTAAACCCTTGGATAGTAATTCAGGAGAGTCGCTCATGTCCAATACCAGAGATACAGAACTATCGGTAATCTGAACGGTTTGTGCAGCATATCCTTCTCTTTCAACACGTCGAAGTTCGATGTCCTCAGCGCCGATTTCATATCCTGCAATTATTAGATTACCGGCTTGAATACTTGCTTGCATTGCATCACTATCACCATCAGCAATTCCTTGTAGAACGGCAGGAAGGTCTTGTCGACACTTTGCACCTAGACTTCTTCTGTTTGGAACTACCTCGCTTCTTTGGAATCTATCGAGGTCTGTTTCCAATGAGATAGTCTCAACGTTCAATTCCTCAGCGAGTATTTCGTGGAAATCAGACAAATCAGGTCCGCTGACAATCCATCCTTCAGCACAAGGCAAACGCTGTCTACGGTCTGCGTCTACGCGGATTCTACGTCCGGTCTCTGCAAGTTCACGCACCAGAGTCATTGTTTCCAAAATCTCTGTATTGATATCTCCTGCCTCAGGCCAATTTTCCAAATGAACGGATGTTCCTACAAGATTACGGTGGATTGTATCTGACATGAAAGGAGATACAGGTGCCATTAATCGACTAACTGTTACCAGTACAGTGTGAAGAGTATGCTGGCAGGCGAGTTTGTCATCACCATCTGCTTCATCCCACAAACGTCGCCTTGAACGGCGTACATACCAATTTGATACATCATTTACAACAAACTCTTCGATATCACGGCAAGCCTTGTGGAAATCCCATTCTTCGAATTGTTTACTAGTGCCTTCGACAATTTGAGCAAGTCTGGACAAAACCCATTCATCCAACGGAGTTTTCTTTCCTTGAGGCGAAGTCTCAGGGTCAAAGCCATCTAGTGCAGCATAGTCTGAGTGGAATCTGTGTATATTCCATAGCGTCAAGAACATTTTACCATATGTTTCACGAACGCCATTAGGGTCGAATTTCATAGGGTTCCATGGAGCGCCTGCAGTCACCATGTACCATCGAGTAGCATCAGCACCTTCTCGATTGAAGTGGTCCCAAGGATCTACAATATTGCCCTTAGATTTGGACATCTTCTTTCCTTCTGCATCCAAAATCAAACCAAGAGATAAGCATCTCTTGTAACAGATAGAATCGAATACAGTTGTACTTACGGCCAATAATGTGTAGAACCAACCCCTCGTTTGGTCTACCCCTTCACAGATGTAGTCTATTGGGAAGTTATTTTCGAACTTGCCTTCTTCCCCGAATGGGTGGTGCCATTGTGCAAAAGATGCACAACCTGAATCAAACCAGCAATCCATTACAAATGGTTCTCTCTTCATGTCGCCACTACATTCTGTACAAACCAGAACAGTGTCGTCGACATATGGGCGATGAAGGTCTTGTGCAACAGGACTTCCTTCTTTGGCCATACTAGCCATTTCTTCGGTCGAGCCAATACAGTGTTGATGTTCACATTCTGTACAAATCCAAACCGGTAATGGAGTGCCCCAATACCTTTCACGGCTGATGGCCCAGTCCTTGACATTGCGTAGCCATTCTCCAAATCGTCCTTCGCCAACCCAATCTGGTGCCCATTCAACTTGTGAGTTGAATTCTAGTAGCATTTCTTTGACAGCGGTCATTTTAACGAACCAAGAATCCATTGCATAGTAGAGTAATGGGTGACCAGTTCTCCAACAGTGAGGATAATCGTGGAGATACATCTTTTCACGGTAAAGTAAACCAGCATCGTGCATTAGCTCGATCACAGTCGAATCACAATCTTTGACATAACGTCCATCCAATGATGGGTGAGTTCCTGCTAAGAATGCACCATCGATTCCAACAGTATGTTGGGCCGGAAGTCCGACTTCCATTCCCAGATTGTAGTCATCTTCACCATACATTACCGCTGTATGGACGACTCCAGTACCATCGGTAGTTGTAACCCAATCTGCTCCGATAACGGTCCAAGCTGTTTCAGAGCCATCACGGTCTACTGCATCTGGGAATAATGGTGTGTAAGAGCGCCCAATTAAGTCGCTTCCAGGGAATGTCTCAATCTCTTCACAATGGTGGCGGATAACCTCTTTGAAGAGGTCCTTTGCAAGAATTAATTCTTCTCCTATTTCAGCACCGCCGTGACCTTCCCAACTCTCCGGTTTTGCCGTGACGCGAACTCTGACATATTCGACATCAGGTCCTACAGCAAGTCCTACGTTTCCGGGAAGTGTCCATGGAGTAGTGGTCCAAGCCAGAATTGAAGCATCGCTATCTTCTAGTTTGAATTTAATATAAACAGACGGCTCTTCAACCTCTTTGTATCCTAGTGCGACTTCGTGACTGGAGTATGATGTGCCGGTTTGAGGGCAATACGGGAGGACCTTGTATCCACGATATAGCAAGCCTTTCTCAAACATTTTCTTAAGTGCCCACCAGCAAGATTCAATGTATGTATTCTCGAGGGTAACGTAAGGATTGTCAAGATCGCACCAATAAGCCATTCTCTCTGTCATATCTCGCCATGCGGCCTCATATGTCCATACAGATTCACGACATTCTTTGTTGAATTCTGCCATTCCAAAATCTTCTATCGCCTCTTTACTCATGAGGTCAAGTCGCTTCTGGACTTCAATTTCAACGGGTAGGCCGTGAGTATCCCATCCGCCTTTTCTTTCGACAAAATTACCTTGCATAGTTTTCCATCGGCAAACCAGGTCTTTGTAAGTGCGAGCAACAACGTGATGAATTCCGGGTTTACCGTTCGCAGTAGGCGGCCCTTCAAGGAAAATGAATGGCTCACCATCAGCGCGATTTTCTACACTTGTTTCGAATAGTTTTTCCTCTTCCCAAGTGGAGAGTAGGCCGGTTTCCAATGCAACTGAATCCAGTTCGCTGGTCGTCCGTGGGCTGGCCATGCCTCATCCCAGATGTGAACATGTTTTGAAACAGTCGTTTGAAGATACAATCTAGATAACTGCTAAACTGCACTTCATAGATGTGAATCGGAGGGGTTGCTTTGAATTACATTGAGTTCATACAGTAAGCACATGGCGCAAGAAAGAAGAGGGGTTCAGGCGTTCGCGTTAGCCCTCTTGTTCATTATTTCCGGTCCACTCTCCCATGTGATGACTGATTCAGACGTATCAAATTCCCTAGACAATAATAAGTTTTTAGAAAGCGATTCTAATGATGTAACCTTGGTTTCGATAAACGGTCAAGGGCACAATGGCATTGGCCCATCTTTGTTGCTTGATCAAAATCATGCATTACAGACACTTTCGTTTTCTGTTGCAGCCGGTAATGATATTCGAACCACGGGAATCGATTGGTCGGACTGGGCACAATCCGGTTTCTCTACTCAGGGTTTGATGGAGGATTCAGATGGAGCTTTGATACTTGGTTTTCAAGGGGTTAACTGGGATTTTGACAAAGGAGACAATGGTTGGATTTCATCGAATTCAAACTTCGGCCAGCACAATACAGCCTTGACTTGTGGAGTGAGTGGTGGTACAGGTTCATCTTGGTGGACACGGGGAGGTTCTGTGTCAGTCACAAGTCCAACCGTCAATCTTGCAGGACATCAAGGGTTATCGGTTCAAGCGTGGGTTCTGCAAGGGAATTACCAGTGCGGAGAAGAGCCCGATCCTAACGAAGATTTCTATCTGGAATACAAGAAATCGACCAACCAATGGGCACAGATACAGTATTTTCCAGGTTCGACTGCAGGTGGAACTGCAACGAATGTGAATTTTAATTTGCCATTGGATGCTTATCATTCAACATTTCAGGTCAGAGGTCGCCAAACTACTGGTTCAGGAACCTGCTGTGATTATTGGTTCTTCGATGATGTTACATTGCCAGGTACTAGCGGTGCGAATCTAAGCACTCGTTCTTTTGGTTGGTCTTCAAGTGCTGATGAATTGATTGAAGAGGGTAGATATTCTCCGGTTTTTATCGATGCTTCAATACCTCAAGGTGCTCATCTTAATTGGACTGTTATCGATGCAGATACCAATAACCAAATCCCAGGTTTAGTTAACCGCTCAGGCAAGTGGATAGACCTTTCAGTAGTTGATTGGAAGATTCACAAATCTCTTCGCTTAAATCTTGAATTCGCTTCTAATCAATCAGGTTCTTCTCCTCGTTTATACGGTATCTCAGGGGAAGGTCGAATCTATGATGAATTTAATTCCAATCCTGAAGAAAATGGTTGGACATTAGATAATTCAAGTTGGGATTCATCTTTATCCGAAGTAATAGGTGATGCAAATTCCGTCCTCTCATCTCCCGAATTTGACATCAATATGCCATTATCATCATACCGGTTTGAATCTGAATTACAAGGAAGTGTAAGCACATTTGTGTCAATCGACAGGGGTAATTGGACACAAATCAATTCATCTTTACAAAGAACCGATATGGATAATTCAGCCGCTACTATTCAATTCCAGTATCGGGGATTAGCAAATAGTTGGTCGGCAGAAAACATGAAAGTACAACTGTATCCTACCGTTTCGGTTGAATCTCCAAGAATGGATATCGATAACGATGGTAGAAATGAATGGTCTGTAAGCGACCCAGATGTTGGGGTCTGGGGGAATCAGAATGTATTCTATGGCGGTAATTCTAGTTCTACCTTTGATGTTGGGATAAAACCTACATCATGGCAAAATGTGTTAATTCCTCGAAATGCCAAGTCGTTCGAAGTATCTGTAGATGATGTGGGAGCAGTTGGCTTAGGTGTACAAAATATTGCACTTTGGATTGGCAACCAGATGATTACTCAACAAGGTGTTAACGGATATGTCGATGGTCTAAGGCTATCACTAAACGCAAGTGAATTGCAACTTCTAAATCTAGAAACATCTAGTACACCACCAGTAAAGAACGTCGGTGGAACTGATTTTATTCATGGTAAAATCGAAATAATTTCCGATGCAGGAAAACAAATGCTGGCTGGATTAAGTATCATTTATGAGGCTAAGGATACGGTCATTTCTACTGCAATCGATGAGGTTGTATTGGCTATGAATCGAGCAAGGCTTGATTCGAGTAAGTCCTCTAATCTACCTTTAATCTTCAACGCAGATTCAGCATGTACTCTAGAGGTTAGCATTCTTTCTTCAACATCTTCAGGTGATGTAACAATCGGTTCAATGACTTGGAATAACGACTCACAAACTCTTAGCCCTTCGCAAAAGTGGAGAGAGGTCAATACTAGAGCACAGATCCATTCTTCCTCCCCTAATCGTCTCATTTTGAACCTTTATTCAGATGACAAAGCAGCAATGTGGCTCATCCCTATTCTTGGTGGTAATACAATCGAGATTGGAGACCACGAAACCCTAGTATTCTCAGAAGGCGGTCTCAATCATACATCCTCTCAAGGAACTCATGATTTGTTGACTAGTTTTAGAACTTCACAATCCTTTGATGACCAAAGTAATCTTCGAATTGAAACTCGTATACAGCTGTCTAATGGTGTAGTTTCAATGCCAGCAATAGAGACTTGGACTGCACCTGCAATCGACAATGATTTACGTATCGAATCAATGTCGATTTATACCGATAGAGGACTTCTCACATCAGATTCATCATTCGTGATGGCAGAAGATAATTTGACATTCAATATTGATATTGGATTTGAAAATGGTGCAATAGATGAGAGACCATTCAATGGTGAATTCGAAATATCATTAACTCGAAATGGCCAACTAATTGCTAATACTACTGAATATGATGGAGACTTTTGGGTTGTTAAAACAAGAGCACCTTTCACAATTGGAAACGTTTCCTATGTGGCTGAGTTAACCCCACTTGCAGGTGGTGACCTTGGTGATCCAGTAATAATAAATCGTACCTTTTCAATCGACTCACTAGCACCTGTAGTTACTGGGGCTAACATTAGATTCTTCGACCATTTAGAGGCATCCGATAATCAACAAATAATAATCGATATTTTCGACCAACCAGTATTGCCTTCCAATGTTACCTTGATGCTGTGGACTCAATGGGCTAATGACCTCAATGGAGATGGATTGCCAACAGAAGGGGAATATATTGCTCGTGAGATGACTGTCCCAAACAATCTGGAACAAACATACGGCTCATATCTAGTGACAATAGATGATACTGCTGCATTTCCCGGCGAAAAGGTTGCAGGTTATGTTATTGGAAGTGACCCGTCAGGTCAGGTATTATTGGGTGGTGGTTCTGGATTGACAGATGACCATCTATTCATGTATCAAATTAGTAGTGATGGAGTTCCCTTGGTCGCTAATGATGGATTTGAATGGACACAAGGACGCAGAGCGTGGTTACATCCAGGTCAAACTTACGGCTTGAATATTTCATTCACAGAATTAAATGGTATTTCGGATGTAGAATCAATTGAAGTATCTTTAGCAGATAATATCGTTAGTGACAAATTATCTGTAAGGTGGGATTCAAGCACTCGTCAATGCCTGAGTGAAAGCGCTCACATTGTAATTACAATGTGTAAAGTAAATGATAAAAATGGATTGAATCCTGACTCATATGAAACCGATCTCGTACTTTACTTAGAGTTGGTTCCACAATGGACACTACCTGATTTGGGAGATACGAGGAGAGAACCTGTTGTGATTGTCACTGACCGTTCAGGGAATTTAGATGTGGCGAATTTCCCACAAAACCGTTGGCGGTTTTCACCAGAGATGATGATTCCAAACGAATTATCACTTTGGGTTGAAAACGGAGCATTAGTAGATGATGGGGCTAGAGTTTCCCCCGGTTCTTCAATTGAATTATCGGGTGAATTAATATTCGTTCAAAGTTTTGAAAAGCCACAATTTGACTGTGACATTGAGGTCAGACTTAACGGTGTTAGGGCACTAAGCGTTGCGATTGATGGCATGTTTACAGCCGCAATCAAAGCCCCGGTAATTTCAGGACAACATGCCATGACTTGGAATGTTGATTGTTTGCCAGAGCAGGGTGTAGACCTCACCAGTCCTACTGAGGCTGTGAAATGGATACTAGTTGATGCAGTCGGACCCACGATTGTCGAATTCTCATCTCCTCGGGAATCATCAATTCTCCAAACTGAAAACCATTCTGTTAGAGTAGTTATCTCTGAGAATTATGGTATTGACCCAAAATCAGTAGAATTGATTTGGTGGGTCACTGCAAAGGATGGCAACGATGCTATTACATCCGGTAATGTAAAACTCCAACTAGATGGAAATGTGAGTTCAGGCTTACGTTTGGAATTCTTGGGTTCAATCGATTTATCTGGCGTTTCATCTGATATACTTAGCGAGCAAGTCGTACTGAAAATGAGATTCGAAGGCCGTGATATTGCAGGTAATCAGTTTGAAAAAGCGGGTAATAGTGAAGCATATCCTGCAGGTGAATGGGATTTAGTGCATCATAAACCAGAATTCACACTAGATCGAAATGGTATTGAGTTATCGAAAACCAATCTTGAAGTCGACGAGCCTACAATCATCCAGATACATGTGCGTAATTCTGGTATGTTGGGTGGAGATGCGAAACTTAATGTTGAGATTGTTGATTTGAACGGAAAGCGTTCAGAGTTGACAAAAACCTCGGTATTTGTAGATGCGGAATCGGTATCAACAATTGTTGTAGATTGGAAACCTGAGTCGCCAGGGATTCAAAGAATAGAAGTGACTTTGATAGAACAAATAGAAAAATCAGAATTTATCGATGTTAATCCGACTCAAGAACGGGCATTCCTCGAAGATAGTCTTGGGGCAGTAAACCCTTGGATTCTCGGAGTTACATTGGTTATGTTTGCTGCTGGAATCATATTCGTCCTATCTTGGATGCGTCTTGCCACAGCACGTCAAGGCGATTCTGAATTAGATTGGGAATATGAAGAAGAGGAAGAAGACGAAGAAATTGAAGATTAATTTGAATGCAAAAGCATAGGGACCAATTTTCTGTGGGCAAGAATGGGGGAGAGAAATGGCATCGAAAATTGCTTTGCTACAAGTCAACCCTGTCGTGGGAGATATTAGCGGCAATGCAACCCTAATCAAGTCATTAGCCGACCGTGCTTCTCAAGCAGGAGCTAGTTTGGCAGTTACGACTGAGCTTGCAATTAGTGGATACCCTCCTAGGGACTTGTTATTACAATCTGATTTCGTTAATACTTGTCATGAAACTGCTAGTTCGATGGACTCATCGATTCCAATATTGGTGGGTACACCAGTACCACCTAATGCTGAAAGGTCACTTCCGGGTAACGGAGTAGTTCGGGCGGGAGATTCAGTAAGAGAAGTTACTCGTAAGCAACTTCTTCCGACATACGATGTATTTGATGAAGCAAGATATTTTGAAGCAGACGAAAGACCTGGTATTGCTAGGACTATTGCTGGTTTGGATATTGGTGTTACAATTTGTGAAGACGCTTGGCAGCACTGTGGGGCAACTCCAAACGATTACGATAGCGACCCAATAGCACAAATCGTAGAGTGGGGCCGCCAAGGAGTATTGCTTGATGCTACTGTAAATCTATCAGCTTCCCCTTATCATGCTAACAAATATGGAATTAGAATCGCTGTCGCTCGAAGTGCAGCATCCTCTCTAAATCATCCGTTCCTCCTAGCCAATCAGATTGGGGGTAATGATGACTTATTGTTCGATGGGCGTTCGCTGATCGCATGGCCAAATGGTACAGTTGTTATCGCTCCCGCTTGGGTGGAGGGTGTTCTAATCGCAGACCTTGCCAATCCTGAGGATTGTCACTGGTTAGGCGATGGTGAAGTTACTATTCTTGGACCAAATGAAGAGATTGAGGATAGTGAGGATGACTTGTTAGATGCCATAATCGTAGGATTGTCAGATTATTGTAAGAAGAGTGGAATCTCAAAGATTGTTCTTGGATTATCTGGCGGAATCGACTCTGCATTGGCTGCTTGTGTTGCTAGTGCAGCAGTTGGGGCAGGTAATGTTACAGGGATTTCAATGCCATCCCGACATTCAAGTCAACATAGTATTGATGACGCTAAGATTACAGCAGAGGCTTTAGGAATCAATTTCTCAATTCAGCCAATCACTGAGTTACACACCGCTACAGATTCTGCTTTAGCAGAATTATTGGCGAATGGCAATCCTGTTGCTGGTGAAAACTTGCAAGCAAGGTTGCGTGGATTAATCGTCATGGCCCATGCAAATGCCAACGGCGCGATGGCCATTGCAACAGGTAACAAATCAGAACTCGGACAAGGATACTGTACTTTGTATGGAGATATGGCTGGTGGTTATGCACCTCTTGGTGACTTATACAAGATGGAAGTATATGCATTAGCAAGATTGTTCAATCATCGAATGGGTATTGATGCTGTCAATGAATCTACACTAACAAAACCACCGAGTGCAGAATTAGCTCCAGACCAAAAAGACGAGGACAGTCTACCTCCATATCCAATTCTTGATGAAATACTGTTCCTACATATCGAAGGTGGTCTTGATGCAACTCAGATAGTTGCTAAAGGTCACGATGGAAATGTGGTGCGAGAAGTGCTAACTCGTCTAGCAAGAAATGAGCACAAGCGTTGGCAAATGGCTCCTGCTCCTAGGGTCTCAAAAAGAGCATTCGGTCAAGGTTGGAGACAACCATTAGCCGCTCGTCATGATTGGCGTCAATGAATAATTATCCATTCATTACTCAATTCACCACTAGACCACTCATACAACTCTATGCCGTATGTTGCTGAATCTGCGATGAAGTAGACAGAATCCATGCCAACCCACAACTCACCATGAACTCCAGATGCAAGATTGCCCGGGTCGTGGTCCCACAGAAGAGTCATTCCCTGTTGGTCCACTAAATGCAATTGTCCTCCTTCGTTTGGATCAGTAATTATTGCCAGCAAAAAATCTCCAACTATCGCAAGATGGGATGGAGATGAGGATGCCATCCCTGAAACGTGGTCTGAATGAATCCATGCACTCTCTCCATCACTAGCACATAATTCGTAACCAGATAATGGAATACCACAACTAAACCATAACTTGTTTTCATGCAAAACCCCTCCAGTGGATACTCCTACATCTTGTATTGTAGAGTTCAATTCTGAGATTGATAATGAAGTAGTGTTGAATGAATACAATCCATTTGAATCAAAAAGAATGTGTTCACCTACCAGTGTAGGTGGAATAGATTGTCCGGGAACTCCTTGCAAATCATTACTCATTCTTTCCAATCCGATGTTATTCCAACGATGTAATTGTGGACCATTGCCATCACTGGTTGCGATGAACCAGTAATATCCATCATGGTAGAGTGCAGATGAGTGAATATCACCATTAACCATCTGGCCATCTACTGAAATTCCAACTGGTGTATTGTATAGTAGTGCGCCATTTACGGAGGTTGTATTTGTGAAAACACCAGTAATTAATGTATCGGATTCACCAATGATTAGAAATCCTTCATCATAAGTCAAAACGAGTTCTAATCCGACCTTTATCAGCGAATCATCATTTGAAATATCACTGCTTAGATTACTTTCTTTCCAAGTATTAATGCCGTCAGTAGACCAAAGTTCCACTCCTGAAGAGTCGGTAGCATCGAACCAGACCCGACCATTTTGTTCGATAAAGCCCAAATGATTGCCAGGGACGAAATCCACATCTGGTGAAATTAGGTTTACTTGTTCTCCATCGAGTGAAAACAATTGGCATTTGCCTGTTTTAACCGCAGAAAAAATCAGATAACTTTCCATTGTAATTCCTCCTTCACAAGGTGTTGAAAATGAATTTCCTGAGTTCGGTTGAATGTCAGTAACTCTTCCACTGGTCAGGTTCTCAAAGCAAATCTTAATGCTAGAATCAACCGACTGAGAGGTTGAGTTATTCCCCATCTCGATAACTACCGCTTCTGGACAAGAACCATATGGCCCTCTAAATGATTGAATGAATGCAGATTCACCAAGTACTCCATCCATACCATTTGTGCCATCCTCTCCGCTCATTCCATTCGTACCATTACTGCCATTGTAGCCTTGATATCCTCGGTTTCCCATCGGACCTGACTCTCCTTGTTTGCCGTGGCATATGTTTCTAATTTCCATTACCTCTTCATCATCTAGCAACGAATTATCGTTGCTATCAGGTCCAATTTGAATACTAAACCCTCCTTCATCACAGCCATGAGTTCCATATATCGATGAGATTCTTGTAAGGGAGGATTCTCCATCGGTACCGGATTTAATTTCTTTTATGTCTAATGTATTATTCAGAGCAACACTACTCAAAACAAGTGCAAGAATTATCGCTGTAATTGCGATAAACTTGGTAATTTTATTCTTCTTTGATGGCTTTTTCTCCTTCATGTCTGAAGCCTATTTTACCTAAGATTAGAGTTTGTCCCCTACAAAGTGTTCATGGGTGTGTGTCTCTTGCACCTAATCATGGAGTTACCTGCAACGCTTGCTTCTATGCTTGCGGGCAACGATGGACTGACTCGTCAGAAAGCTGCTCGCTTAGTAGTCGACCTTGCAAAAACAGCAGGTGCGGAAGGATACATCGAGGTAAACCATAGTCACGTTTCAGGTGTTTCTGTAATTACAGGGGGTCATGGACTTAGGCGATTCCTTGCCGATTTAGCGGGAGAGGGTTCTGTCGCTATTCCAACCACTTTGAATTCTGCAGGTTGTGACAAAAGAAGAATGGAAGAAATGGATATTGATTACCCTGATTTCTTAGAACAGCAATTTGAGATTATTATGGCATATGAGAGTCTTGGGATTGAGCCATCACTTTCCTGCACACCCTATGATAGGGGAGTTGAGGGAGAATCAGGAATTGCTTCATGGTCTGAATCTAATGCAGTTGCATTTTCCAATTCATGGACTGACTTGATCACAAATCGAGAATCAGGACTTTCTGCACTCGCTACTGCCCTGACTGGATATGCGCCAAAGTGGGGGCTGCATCTGGAAAAGAATCGTATTCCAAATATTGTAGTGGACATAGATTGTGATTTGTCGACACTTTCAGATTGGTCAATACTTGGAGATTGGATTGGCAAACAGGTACGCCCTGGTTGGAATGTTCCATATGGGCCAATGCCATTTATCCGTGGATTGCCTGATTACATTAGTTTTGCATCTAAGAAGGCCCTAACTGCTGCGGCTGCCAATTATGGATGCCCAATGCTTTGGGCTGAAGGACACACCTCAACTCCTAGTTTGAATGGGTCTGAGGAGTTATTGACTTTCACTAGCGCTGATCTTAATTCAAGGTATGAAGAACTGGCGCCAAAAGGCCAAGTCGATTTGGTGGTAATAGGCTGTCCACAAGCCAGTCTCGAGGAGATTAGAATCACCGCCTCTGCAGTACGTTCAAGAAGTGAGATGAGCCTAAAGATTCCAGATAACAGGCTTTGGGTATTCACTTCGGGATATAATTACGATTTGGCTGAAGCAGATGGCTCGATAGGGATTTTAGAAGAATCAGGGGCGGTTGTCTTGCGAGACACTTGTCCAGAAGTAACTCCTTACAATCGTAATCTCTACAATCATTTGATGACTAACTCACTCAAGGCTGAACATTATTTGACTAGTGGGTTGAACAGAATGCCTACTTCGGTTGGAACGATTGAGGATTGTGTTGCTCATGCTTTTATGCCAAGTTTGAGTGAAGGGGAAGTTATTGCTTTGAAACCTAAGGCTCAACCTCAACACGCTTCTTCAAAGACCCATCAGGATGGAGATTGTACAATCTCTGGTGGTGGATTGAGTTCACAGGATGATTGGGTAGTGGAGGGCATAGCGATGGTAAGCGATGTCGCAATCACATATCTTGGCTATGTAAATCGTGATACTGGAATAATCGAAGAAACAGGACACCCTCTGGATGGAAGGGCTATTGAAGATACAGTTTTGATTTATCCAAAGGGTTCAGGCTCAACAGTTGCTCCTTATGTTCTGATGGGACTTATCTACACGGGTAAGGGTCCCAAAGCAATTGTCAATCGAGACGTATGTTCTCTAACATTACCTGCTTGCAGTCTACTAAATGTTCCATATTGTCATGGATTTGATGTCGACCCTTGTCTTGCTGTCAACGATGGTGATTTAGTACGAGTTACCAAGACTGCAGACGATGTCGTCCTAGAGGTTCTAGAGCGAGTTGGTGAGTAAATGCGAGTACTTGTGACAGGGGGAGCCGGTTTTCTTGGCTCTCATCTAACCGATGCTTTACTTGCTCGTGGTGATGATGTAATCGTCTTCGATGATTTATCGCGTGGTTCTATTGAGCAAATAGGAAATGATGCCAAATTTGTGAATGGTGATGTTAGGTCAGAGGATACTTGGGATGAGATTTGCTCAGATTTTTCTCCTGAAGTTATCCACCATCTTGCTGCAGTAAATGGTACTAGGCGATTTCATAATGAGGCTGATTTAGTAATCGATGTCAATATCAATGGAACTAGAAATGCTTTGGCTGCTGCTAAAAAGTACAATTCCAAGTTGATATTTTATTCTTCGCCGGAGGCTTTTGGTGAACAAGAAGAAATGCCTTTGTCTAACCAATCTCTCAGTTTATTTACGCCAGCTCATATTCACCAACGCCATTCATACGGTTCATCGAAACATGTTGGTGAACTGTTATGTCAGTTCGAAGTAAGGAATGGTTTGGAAGTAATAATCGTAAGGCCATGTAATGCATATGGTCCTCGTCTACACGGTAATGAAAATGGCCAGGTGGTTTCGATGATGATGTCTGCTGACCCAATTATCGTTCATGGAAATGGGTTGCAAACTCGAAGTCTTACTTGGGTAGGTGATGTAATTGAGGGGTTATTGATTGTTTCAGATTTGGATGGTCTTGCTGGAAAAGCGTTCAATCTTGGCTCTACAGAAGAGGTGACGATGATCGAACTGGCAAAACATATCTCAGGAATTACTGGTGCTGAAATTATCTTTGGCGAGCCAAATCATGGAGATAGTAATAGGAGACTGCCTGACGTTTCAATGAACAGCCTAATTTCGTGGAAAGCAAAAACTTCACTACAAAATGGACTTGCTCAACTACGGTGATATGTAGCGAGATGGCCCCAGTCTTGTGGGCTAGGGGTTAGTAGGTCCATGCCATGTTGGCATAGCAGAGATAGTCCTTGGTCGGGAGGTATTTCGGATGGAACAAGCATACTTTCGACTCTTAGAACTACAAGTCTAGCAACAGCTCCTTCTGGAAGGGGATTATCTTCTACCATTCTACAACGTAAAACCGCAACTGCCAACGGATGAATCGGTCCATCACTATCAAGCAGGCTCCATTCACTTTCTACAGTCGGGGTGCTGGTAAGGTCGGCATCAATTGCAGCTTTTTTAGTTGCAGCCAGTAATTGCAACTCACATTCTCCATTGGCTTTGAGATTGATATATGTGTCACGTTGTTGACCTGCTCTGGTTTGGGAAAGCGAAATTATCACTAGAGGTGGAGTGTTGGATACAACAGACACACTAGTCATCGGAGCGATATTCTCTTTTCCGTTGTCTCTTGTGGAAACTAATACTAATGGTCGTGGCGAAAGTGTTGCTGAAAGCCATTTGCTGCGAACTCGATGTCCAACTTCATCCATGATTATTTCCACATTTGGTTTCATAGCCTTTCTATCAATCCAGTGGTCGAGGTCTCCTTTCTCAACTTCATCCAATGCGTGTTGAGTATAATCTCTGTACACTATCCATTCAGCAATTACGGCTGAATCATCTCCTCTATCTTGCTTTCTTGCAATAGATGAGTCTGCATATTCAATGCATCTTTGTAGAAAATCCACGATTACTATTTTACTCATCTGCGCCTCTCCTTGATTCGTATTCTTCTCGCAACATCATTTGTTTGGCAGGGTTGCCTCCCCAAACTTGTTGCGGCGGGATATCTGTTGTGACCACTGCGCCTGCAGCGATAACACAACCGGTGTGGAGATTAACTCCAGCAACAATTGTTGCATTAGCACCAATTACTACATCGTTATCAACATTTACCGGAGCCCAGACTCCTTTTGAAGGAGGGTGTCGGTCATTGGTGATTACAGCGCCAGGTCCAATGAATACATTATCTCCAACAATACAACCATCGGCAATGTAAACCGACCCTTGAATTCTACAGTTAATTCCTATAGTGACGTTCTTACCAATATGTGACAAGGCGCCAATATTGGTTCCTTCACCTATGCAATCGCTTCCTAGTAGACAAGGCCACCATGCAGTAGCACCGCTTGCAAGTTCGATTTTACGGCCAGATAAATCATTCATCTATTCCCAACTCACGCATAAGCATGGAAACATGACCTTTTGCCTTGACATTGTATTTTGCGAAGATCAACTTTCCATCTTCTCCTATTACGAATGTAGAACGAGCACAACCCATGTATTCTTTTCCGTAATTCATCTTGCTTCTCCAAGTTCCAAATGCTTCGTGAATTGCACCATCTTCATCCATCAATAAGGGGAAGTTTATCTCTTGCTTGTCGATGAAGTTTTCATGACTTTTTGCTGAATCTTTGGAGACTCCAAATACTTGGAATCCCTTGGAAGTTAAGCGAGCCATATCATCTCTGAAATCACAGGCTTGGACAGTGCATCCTGGTGTTGAATCTCTTGGGTAAAAGTACAAAATCGTCTTTTCTCCAGATGCCATTATGTCTTCCAAATTATGGTTTTTACCTTTGGAATCAGGGGCGTTAAATGTCGGTGATAGGTCTCCGGTTTCAAGTGTGATGGGTTCTGCCATGGCTATCGCACGAGGAGGGAGCAAATCAAGCCTTTCATTGACGATATCATAAACAATAAAACCTGCAGTACCTCTTTTATTCATAATGCATCATTTGCTATGTGTCCTGCATGATTTGGGCCCAACTCATCGATTATCTTATAATCTGCCCGTGCAAACCAAAACTATGGCGGCTGCACGTATGTCTAGGAGGTGTCGTAAGTTTATGCGCCAAATCCACAAGGCTGCCAACAAGTATTCGTTACAAGAGATCGCTTCTTCCATCCAAGGCGAACTAGATAGACGCGGCCTCTCATACGAAGAAGCCCTGAATCTAGGAAACATCCTACAAGACCGTGCAGATATCCTGCCCGGGGATGAAATCGTATACGCTGTTTCAGATAGGGATTCTTATCGCCGAACTCTAGAGTTATATCTTCGCGACGGAGTTCTCACTAAAGCAGAACAATTACTTCTTTGGGAAGAGAGGCGCAGATTAGGAATCGATGATGACATCCATAATCGATTGTTAGAGCAATTACTCGCTACTTGGACTAAGCAAGGCAAGTCCGTTCTGGTGCAAGCATTTAGGGGAGGCCAGACAAATGCATAACCGGAAGATAGCATTCTCGATTTTGTTGGTGCTCTTGCTTCAAGTTAGCGTGCCAATGATTCCAGTAGATGCTGCCAGCGGTAGAGCGGTCCCCAATTTCGATGCGACAATGACTCTATCGAATGGAGGTTCGATTTCAAATTCGGGCATTATCAAAGTCGAACAGGGAAATCATACCGTGGGAATTGATGTAGCCAATAATGGAGCGGATTCAGCCGAACTTATCGTCAAACTATTCCACAAGGCCACCGCCGCATCTAGTAAAACCCAAGTAATTTCAATCAATGCTGGTACAATGCTAGCGGGCGCAACCAGTTCATTCCCTGTTGATTGGGAGGCATTTGCGGGAGACGGGCAATCATTAATCTCTCAAATCACAGCCACCGACGGGGCAGATGTTACCGTAGTTAACACAACTTTGTCATTCGATGTAACTCCGTTTAGGGCAGCGACCATAGAGAATAACGACATCCCTAGCCCCGATAGTGGTTTTACCGATTTGAGACTTGGCCATTCCACTCACACATTCTCTGCCGATGTAAGAAATATCGGAAACGTTCCAGTCACTGCTGTAATGGAAATTCAATTAGCAAATGATGCAGACCCAACACAGATTCTCACGTTTTGGTCAGCAACTAATACATTGCAGCCAGGCAGTTTGTCAGTTCCCGCAGGCGACGTAACTATCCCAGTGACGTTTGATGGAACACTTTTGCTCGACTCTTGGGAATTATCATCCAGAGTCATGTTTAATTCAACAGCTGGCTGGACCAATAACATTTCAATAACCTCCGTTGGGGTAACTTTCTCAGATTTCATTATTTCAATTTCGGCACCCTCTGACCGCTCTACAGAGCCAGGGACGGCCACTACGCTAACTTGGCTTATCTCAAATCTAGGTAGTGACGATGATTTGACCATCACTCTTACTTCAGACCAAAACTGGCATGACAATGCACTGGATGGCCAGACCCTTTCGATCTTGGCGGGCGCCTCTGCTTCTGTGGAGGTTACTGTTACAGTGCCGTCTAATGCTGTCAAGCCGACCCTTGAGAATGTATATCTAGACTTGACGAGTACTTCTTCCGACCCCTACACAGTTAGAAGTACAGGGCATGTGATGGTGGGTGACACATATGGGGCATTGGTAACGGCCGTGGATGCCTCTGTAGACGTTACTCCTGCCAACACAAATTCTATTCTATTCAAAGTCAAAAATGCAGGTACCATGCCAACTGCATTCAACCTTGCAACAGGCCTAACAATCCCGGCTGAAGGATGGGTTGTAGACCTCTCAAATACAGTCACTCCTATCCTTGCGCCAAATAGCGAACACACAATTTCAGCACAAGTTACGCCAGCTCCAATCTCTTCTCCATTAAAATTGAGCGAGAAAAATGCGGCCGGAGATTCCCTCTCCCTGTGGTTGTCAGCAACTCCGCTGTTCGGCGGTGTTCCAAATCTTGATACGACTCAACTAATCGTTGAAGCGATTATTACAGTCGACCCTGGACCAGAAACGGAGTCTATCATATTAGATCCGGCAGAAGTATGGGATGGCAATGGTGCTGGTGGAATCGATAGGGTCCTATCGCTAGCAGTCGAAGTCCGTCACAACCTTGGAAATTCAATTGTCACCGGAGTGAATGCTGAACTAACTTCGGGAACTCCTGTTTTCACTGGGACAAATTCAGTTGGCGTTAACGAAGCAGCCAGGTGGGGCGTCACCATCACTCCTGCCTCGGTTAGCAATCTCGATATGGACGAGGTTTTCCAATCTTGGCTTGCTATCGACGGGCCAAGCGATGAATTACCATTGTCGGGTGAAATAGTTATTCCGATTACAGCTACTCCGACTTTAACTCAAAGTCAGATTGATAATGCAGTTAACAGCAGCAGTGTTACAAGAAATATCAGTATTGTTATCCCAAGCATATTCAGTGGTGAAATCTTTTCAGACGCTACAGCAGATTCTCCAGAAGAGCACAAATGCGTTATGGGGGTACCATACCACATCTGTAATGCCGATGTAGGGAATCTTACGAACTTCTCATTAGGCTTGGAAAATACTGGAAACGATGTCACCTCATATCGTCTAAATATAGTGAACGACTATCCGGATAGTTGGGAAGTAAGTTTAGTGACAACTCTAACAACAAATCCTACAATGGTGACCAATTTATCTCCAGCGATGGCGGACCATCCTACTTTGGGGACTGGCCATCTTTCTGATTTCATCTTGAAAGTGAAAACAGACCCTCAAGCAAACGCTGCTACCCTACAGCCGATAACAATCCGCGTCGAAGACCAGTTGCGCGATGAAATTCTTAGTAACATTACTCTGCTAATCAGAGTCGAAGAATCAATAAATTTCGAATTGCGTCCAACAAATGATACCATTTCCTTGTCTCCTTTCGAGACTCCCGCCACAAGAGTTTACATCAATAATACTGGTAACGTAGCCACTACCTTTTCCCTGTGGCTCGACACAAGTCAGCAAAATGATGTCGCATTTACGATTGAGCCTCTCGGAACTACCGAAGTAATAGTTGGAGCGGGGCGCAATGAATCTGTGAAAATCCGCTTGACCCCTAATTCTGGAGCAAGTGCTGACGAATTACACATAGCCACTATCTGGGTTACTGCAGTAAACGGAATGAACCTCTCTGCATCAGTAGTAGCCAATATCACGGCAGACCACCACCTTGGAATCAACGTCCAAGACATAATTGCTGTCACACCCGGTGTTAACGAGACAATTTCTGTGACATTTGCTAATACTGGGAATTTGGAAGAGACACTTGATATTTTTGCAGTAGTGGAAGGCAACTGGAGTTCCAGTTGGCAGCAAGACCAAATTGTGCTGCCTATAGGTAGTACCTTGGATAACGATTTGACAATAATAGTACCTTCACTTGGCGGTGTTCAAACATTAACGAATGGGGCCATCCACAAAGTTACAATTTCTCTTTATCATTCAGGAAATAACGACTTGCTTTCAGAAAGAACCATCTCATTAGTCGTCGCCCCTGTTTTCTTGGTTGAAGTCGATAATTGGCCAGAACAAATGTTGTACCATCGCTATCAGATATATGACTGGAATGTCACTGTTACCAATGTTGGTAACAAAGACGTAACTGTTGATTTAGATTACAATGTATTCAAGCCTGGTCTTGTAGACGAGGGGACAATTTCCTTAGCCTGGGAAGTCTCTTCAACAGCCCCTAATACCCTCGTTCTTCCGATGAATGTCCCAGTTAAATTGTCGTTTGAAGTAGAAGCGAAAGAATTCGAACCGGGAATTTATCTTGAAGCATTGTTACAATTAAGAATGACGCCTTCAGATGCTGAAATTACAGGTTCGACAATTCAGGAAAGCGATCTTAAGATGTCAAGACTATTCCCTTACGAGGATTACAAACTACAACCTTCCGACAATAACCAAAACCTTACTGAAAGCATCATTTGGTCTCATATTCCGGAAGGTAGCGATAATGGAGTAACCTACCTTATCGAATTGTGCGATTCTCAAAGGAGAGTCGATTTGACAAAATTAGGATTGAGTGAGTCTGACTATACCTGGAATTTCGGATTAGAGGTGAGTGGTACTACTGAACCGCTTGATTTAGATAACGACTGTGACAATGGGTCTCATTCAATAATTACTCTTCCAAATAGAGCATCTTGGCTAACTAACGATCCGCTTCAAGTAGTAATAGATACACCAAACCGGCCACATATTCTAAAAAATGATGGATATGACCTGACCTTTAGACTATACCACCCTGATGAGAATGATGGATTTAGCGTTTACACAGAAGCTACGTTCTCATTCTATTTCGCTGCCAAAGCCTTACCTGCAATCTCAGAAATAAAATTCTCGGAGGACGGGTTACAAGAAGGGCAAATTTCATCTTTATTTGCCAACTTAAGCAATGGCGGAACTTCAGTGGCTCTTGCTGTAACTGCAGAACTAGTTTGTGAGGGCGTGTCAGTTATCGACCCGATAAAGAAACAAACATTTTTGTCAGCGGGCGAAAAGGTTCCATTAATTTGGGAAGTAGAATCAGACCACCTAGATTGGTGGGCTCAATCTAGTGATGTAAGTTGCATAGTCGAATTAAATTCCAAATCTTGGAATGGAGAAGCAACTGACCCTATTGTCTACAAATTCGACGAACAAGTAAAATCTTGGTCCCCTGGAGTTGGATTTTCTTTCATCGCTACTCTTTCATTACTTGGAGTATCGATTGGTCTTTTGCGATTGGTTGGACAGAATGACAAATTTAGACTTGCTGCAACTTACTCCGGACTCTTGGCTCTTGGTTTCTCTTTCCATCTAATGGACTATGTCTGGTGGGGCCCTGGAATACTAGCAATTTCCGCACTATGGCTATGGACTATGACTTGGAGATCATCGGTTGAATTCCAATTGATTCATGAGGATTATCAACGTGCTCGCAAAGGAATCAGTACCCTATACAGCGACCATTTCATTGTCTTGTCCAATGCAAAACGTCAGTTATCTATCATTTTATCAATGCCCGCTCTGGGTATGATTGGCGTAATACTCGGGGTTCCACCTCAGATGAATCCTAATTCTAGTAACATGATATCCTTAGTTGGCTATCTCGTATTGGCAATTGTCGGTGTAATCTTCATCATTTGGAATGCAAATCGAATGTATGGTTCCCTGTATGGCAGGTTAACCGAAGTTGAACTTCAAGCAAGTCGTATTGAGAGGGATTTAGGAGACCCTGCTCGCCTACTTACAGAATTAGCTAGTGATGGACTAGACCTATCTGCTATTATTTCTAAGCCTCAACCTAATGTTGCTGCAGCCGGTGAAGCATCATCTTCAGAAATAGTTGACTGGGATCAAGAAATGGATGTTCTTTCCGATGACCTCGATGATGATAATATCACAATTGACCCGAGTGAATGGAGCACCGATGAATTGTTGGAAGATGAATCATCTGATACTAGTAAATCGGAGGTGAAAGAAGATGGCTAAAGCCGCAAAGAATGAAGATGCATCAGACTTGGAAGAGGCGCGTAGAGCCATCCGTGATTCACAAACCAGTGCAGACCGCCTTATTCGTGCAAGTCGCGAACTAGAGCATATTGTTCATGGCGTTTCAGGGGATGATTCCTCGCTTTCAGCAACTGAATATGATATCGATGATGCT
>CASICT010000005.1 GCA_949373265.1 Candidatus Poseidoniaceae archaeon
ATCGCTGTCATTGAAGTAATCTAGTAAATTAATTTCAGCACCAGAGCCACACTTGTCATAATTACTTGATTTTGAATCACAGAATATTGTGATTGTTTCAATCCAACCAGTTTCAATGAATTTAGGGGCTATATTGTCCGCATTAGTTGGATTATCGATAATAATTCTAACCGTAGTCTCTAGTGAATAATCAATACCATCATATGCCTTAACTCGAACTTCATATTGCTGGTCATGAATTAAACGACTAGTATCCCAATAAGTCATCCACGCACCATTAGGCTGGAACAATGTGACCGGATCTGGACCATTGTTCAATTCAATTCCACTAGCAAGGTCAACAATTGTGATTTCAATTCTAGTAACCTGTCCATCGTTGTCACGAGCATTACCACTGATTATGGTTTGTTCAGCAGCACGAATAACATCCATAGGAATTGGGTCGGTTATCTGAAGTGTTGGAACTCTGTTATCGTTATCAACAGTTATTGTAATTGAATTAGGAGTACAAACATCTACAGATTCGTGGCAATAGTTGGAATCACTAGCCCAAATTTCGAAAGTATAATCGCCGCTAGGTAGGGATGAGAAATTCCACTTATCTGCCCAAACAGTTCCCCCACCGCTATTAGCAGGGTAATTGGCAGAGTAGTCATTTGGACCTGACACACTAAACCAAATATCTCTAATGTCGTTTCCTTGGACTCCTTGGTAATCATCTGAAGCAGTTCCACTAAACAGGACTTCTTGTCCATCATGTAGGGAATTATTTAGAGGTGATTCTAAAATCAATGTTGGTGGATTAATGTTCAACTTGAATATTCGTGTTGTTACAATCGATTCATCCAAACCATCGCTAGAACGTACTCTGAACGTAATGTCTTCTTCGAAATGGTTTGACATATCCCAATCAAACGACCAAGATTTGAATGGCCAATTTGTCATATTAACAATACCATTCGCACCCGATGTATCTGTGGCGAGATTCCAATCTAGGCTACCAGGTGGCTGGACCTCAACTTCCTTGATATCACCAAATTGTTTCAACCATGAATCATAGTCATTGAAGTAAGGACCTTCTAATCCATCGTAGGCCGAACCGGTCAGAGTGATAGTTCTTGCAAATGAAGTTCCGTCGTTTTGGTCGATGCTTATTGAAGGGGCTGTATTTGAAAGTCTAACTACCTCATCAACAAGACCAGATAATGTAAACTCGTGAACAGAGGTACCTTTACCAAACTTCTTAGCATCAACTGTGTAAGTTGGCATTTCACGACCACCGTTCTGACAGTCAGGGTCAAGTCCATCTCTCAAGGTATCACCATCATTGTCAGCACCATCTCCACAGGAGTCTTCACCAGGGTCTGTGACTAAATGATTCCAATTCGTATCGAGATGGAAATTAGATGGTAAAGTAACCCATGGAGTATACCCATATGAATCGGTCGTCATGTTGTAAAGAGGCTTACCGTTAGCGTCCTTAATTGTGACAAGGGCTTCAGAAACCTGAGAGTTATCCGCCTTTACTTGGTAACGAACTAACTCTCCCTGCTCAACTTGAACACCCCATGCTGTATTTTGGTTTTGAATATGTATCTTTGAGCGATCGAAGTTTGTAAGATTCGAGTAAGTGAATGTTGTGGCATTCTGATTTACTTCCATCGAAAGAGGCATGAATTTTGGAGGCCATTCCGCAGTGAGTGGGGCTTTGATACATTCATCTGCATCATATGGGCATTCCGCTCCTAACCATGACAATGATACAGGATACAGTTCTCCTGCACCAGGGTCTGGCATAATTTCACTTTGAACTGCGACACGAGATTCTGTAACATTGTATATCTGACTAGCATTTGTGTAAACATTGCGTGAGAAGTATGCGATTGAACCATACTTGTTACCATAATTGTCATCGTACAAAGTGACGTTAGCTGCAAATCCACCAACTTCGATATTGTTGTTCTGTGCATTTACAATTCCAGCTTTAATTCGGAATCCATCACCCATATTGTTGGTAACAGTATTGCCCATGAATGTAGCGGAAGACATGTAGACGTGGAATGCAGGGCAAGGGAATTCCCCTCCATACATGTATTCGGATTCACAGGTGCCAGTAACATTGGAAACAATGTTGTTAGCAAAGTATAGTCTTGCCTTGGTAGGTGAAGGAACATTCCATCCCTGGTCCTTATGGTGGTATTCACCAATTAGTACAGGTTCTTTGGCTGTGTTGAAAATAGTATTGTTTTCTGCAGATACGTCAGATTCACCGTATATCCATATGCCGTTCCAGCCACCAATTGGACCGATTACATTGTTGTTAGCGATGACCATTGAAGAACGAATTCCAAGTCCAGAACCTTCTGCTGCACCAGATATTGTATTCCTCTCAGCAACAACAATTGCTCCATCATATGCAGTTATTCCAGCCCCATCAGTAGGTGTGATGGTATTATCGGAAATAACGAAAGTTTGTGTTTGGCCATTGGTTACAAGATGGGAATTGGTGTCTATCGCATTGCATTTTGACGTAATTGTCGAATTGGTAAGATATCCACTACTGGCACGAAGGAATGCACCGTATGAGTTATCGGAAATTGTAATTAAATTCATTCGTACGAATGAGTCTTGCAAATAGATAGCCGAACGACCACCGCCCTGAGTCCCACAATCGGTCTCTTCGCCAGTGAATGTTGAATCCAAAATTTGCATTACTACCAATCCGGCACCTGCACCATATGCCTGAATTGCTGAACCATGATATCCCTGTGTATCAACACCGACCTGGAAAGTACCTTTATCAATCGTAGGGGATGCTCCGTCAAATGCCAAAATATTGGACGTGTTAACATCAGTGAAAGTTGGATTGGTAACCGAAAGACTTGCGCCGTCAAAAATCAGGGCACCGTACTTGATACTACCCTGCCCATCAATATCAACTGGGATTCCATAGGCCCCATCGATTGTAATATGATTCATTCGAGTTAGAGATTGATCGATTGTAGATGCTAGATAAATTCCTGAACCACAAGACATGTCTGGATTCCAAACTCCAGTAACGTAACAACGTCCAGTTTGATTAGCGACAGGAGCCCCTGGCTCTCCCCAAATGAAGCGTACCGGGGATCCAGTACTAGCCTGTGAAGCACCGCAAGATGAATCTCCTGCACAGATTGAGCCTTCAATCTGGATGTTCTTGTCAGCAGGGATATTGATTGTAGTACCTGCATTAATAATTAGTTTCGCACCACCTGCAACAACTAAATCACCATCAAGATTCATTATACCGGTCCAGGTTTCTGTACCAGTAATTGTTCCAGATGATGTTTCGTTCACTGCAGTGGCAGTAGGAACTGTAGTTACCATTGCTAAAAATAGGGACAGTGTGAAAATACTGACCAATCCAATACTCTTGCCTTTTTGAACATTAATAGACATAGATACACTCTCTAACAAGCCTCCCACAGCCAAGTCCACCTTAACACATTGGTATACAATTCAGGCCTATAATATCAAATTAAACAAATAGTATCACTTTTTTTAAGCATTAAAAATAACATAATATCAAAAAATGACAATAATATCGTGACGTAGAAGTTGCTAAAAGCCTCACAGTATCACAAAATGGAGATTAACAAATCACAGATTTTCTAATTTCGTCCAGCCAACCTTGCCCATCAACAGCGCCGTAACCCGACCTATTATCGTGTTCAATTCCAGAATTCAAAGGCGCTGCAGATTGCATTAGAGCGTACTTCACTTGTTCAATACAATCTAGGTCAGGATCATTCATTAGTTGGGGTTCAGCCTCCAAGATTAGGGCCAAAATGCCAGATACGAATACGGTAGCATCGCTTGTTCCTGTAGAAGAATAGTATTCATTACCTGCTGCTGTCGAGATTATCTTAGCACCAGGAGCAGATATTTCGGGCTTTAAATGAGGGCTTGTTCGAGCCTCGCCATCGTTATTTGTAGAAGAGCCAAGAGAGGAACCTTCCCAAACAGTTCCATCTTCATTCAATGCCCCTACCGATATTACCTCTCTAACATTAGAAGGAGTAGCAACCCTTCCATCGTCGTCAGAACCACCATCATTACCAGCTGCAGAAACAACGAAAACACCATTCGCTAATGCCAATCGAACAGCATTGGTAGTAGGACCATTTCTTTCAGCATCGGGATCACTTACGCCACCCAATGAAAGCGATATTATGTCAGCATCAAATGTCTTCCAACACCATTCAATTGCATTAGCGACCAATGAATCATCACCGCTGTTACCTCCTTCCCCATCAGCCCCTAAAGCAGCGGCCATACCGAGTACAACACCAGGGGCTACACCGTCTAGGTAACCATCAGCAACCAAGATTCCAGCCATCATTGTCCCATGTGAAAGAGTACCTCTATCAATTGGTTCTGAAGAACCCGTGAAAAAATCCTTGAAAACTACGTCCGAACCTTCAAGGTCTGAATGTGACATATCGATACCCGTATCAACCATACAGACTCGAACGCCTTCTCCGGTTAATCCAGAGTCTTGTAAATCTCTAGCCCCCACATCTTCAAATGCCCATTCAGAGGTAGGTGGAGGAATCTCTAGTAACAGAAATTGTGAACGCCAAAGTGCCCAACAGATAAGAACTATCAACATCAATATTCCGAAATTAGCAACCTTTTGGGTATTACGCCTTGGCCTTGAAATAACCCTAACGGGCTCAGGAGCCCAGCCCATCACTTCTCCCCGCCATCCATCTTGGTGACCTATAGTAGTAGGGTCAACTGCAGACTGAATCCGGTAGTCACTAGGTTCGGAAATGAAATCAACTCCTTTGAGTTGATTTTCATCCCACATGTCCTAACGCTAACGCCTTCAACGCTTCAACGTATGTCTATGCCCTGTCTGAAAATAGTCGATTAAAACCGACAACTCGCATGTGGATTGCTCAGAACTTTCCAGATGAACCCTTGCGGGCTGTCTTGAAACCACCGTACAGTACTAGTATAGTCAATCCAATGATTACCCATATTAGGTACGAGTTTTCACCTTCTTCAGCTAGGTTGGAGAATTTAATCTTGAAATCCTCACTAAGTGTATCTTCGGTAGCAGGAGTGCCAACTACTGTTACATTCACAACTAGGTAAGATTGACCAGGCGGTAGATTGGAATATCCAAATTCTGCATATGCAACTCCATTTACGTCACCTACTTTGGCAGGTACAACGATTGTAGTACTCTGCATTGGATAATCAGTTCCAGTCTGAGCACCTTCAATAGAGACAATAACTTCACTCGCTGTCAAGAATCCTCGGTTTTCAATTGGGATTCTGAAGATTCCATCAGTATTAGCAATTGCATCAGCAGGTAGTGGCTCTATTAGTGAGCTGATGATTGCTAAGTCTGCAACTGAAACTAATGCAACTGTTGAGACATCCTGAGTCGCAAAATCACCAGAACTTTCTGCAGTGAAATCTACTTTGCAGGTTGATTGAGTAGTGTTGGTTCCTGCAAAGATTGTGAAGGACTGGTCTTTTGGATTATCCGGCGCAACTGGGATGATAGAGACAGGAGGTGTAATTTGCCACCCGTCATCGATACAGTCTTGATCAAGGCTAGGGACTATAGTGACATTGTCATCGCCATTACCGAAGTTGGAAATAGTTAGAGTCACAAGGGACTCTCCACCAGCGCCGACTCCGATTTGAGCATCAATCTCTCCAATTGAGATATTGTACTGCTGAGGCACATTGACTCTAACGCTAACCTCATTGATACTACTATCTGAAACAAACATCATGTTTACTGCATGGCCGTCTGCGATAGTGCGTGATTGGTTTTGTAATGGCAGTGTGATTCTAACATCTAATTCACGGTATAACACTTGGTTAAGGTCGCTATTATTTACTCCAATACCCAGTTCAAGATTCATGATACTGGTCCAATTTTCATCATCACCCGAATCATCGAGATATTCAATAGTCCAATCATTAGAATCCGTTGATACTCCAAGACTTGATTTTGCTGTAAAGTCATCTGAAATTTCAATTCCATTGTATGTCAGACCAAGTTTCAATGTGATTACATCGTATCCGTTTTTATCATCTGCAACAGCAATAATATTTTCAGTACCGTTACTATTTTCATTATTGACCATCAATACCTCAACCAGTAAATCCGAATTGACTTTCTTGTTGAAAGTCATTACTCGGTCTTCAGCAGTATCTTGCATTATAGTTGCTGAGATTCCAGAAGTGTAATTCATAGTCAGGTTCAACTCATGCTGAACTGTTTCGAATTTACTATCTAGTTCAACGCAATTAACTTCATCACATGCTGGTAATAAGAATTCGAGTTCACCATCGTCATCGAATTGAGTAATCCAGGACATTCCGTCTCCTACATCAATTTCAACATCGACTCCATCCATGACATCTCCGGCAGTGAACGATATACTGTCAATATTCTCCCAACTGGAAGTAACTAACAATCGACCACCGGTTTCCATTACCAAATCAATCGATGCACCGTCTTGCACTGAAGCTTCTAGTAGGCCGATTACAATTCCTCCACCGTTATCATTCGAATCTGTTCCTTCAACAACGACTACCCAGTTACCTGGAAGAACAACACCACTCCAAGATAGTGTGTTGTTTTCATAACTTGTGGAACTGATTGTTACTGATTCACGAATGATTCCACTAGTTGGATGAAGAGTGATTGTTGCACCATCTAATCTTGTACTTGCTCCTCTAATATCCGTTATGTTTCCAGAAACTGAAACCATTCCGGCATCCATCTCGAAATCTCTACTTTCATGTGTATCATTTACTGTGTAGAAACTGTTGTTGCCGTCAGTGAAGGTAACATTAGCAAATCCTTCCTTCATTGCAACTACTGTGTAGTTGTCACGAATTGGAACGAATAGCGACCATACTCCATCTTCATCGGTTACAAGTGTCTCGTTTAGGCCACTTTCACTAGTAATCGAGACATTGACGTCAGCGATACCTTCTCCTGAAGACGGCAGATCATTTCCATCTAGATCCCAGAACAACTTGCCGCCGACCTTGACTGACTTATCGACTAATACCAAACCAGCATCCCAAGTTCCGTTGACTGTTGCATCAGCAGAGTTGTACACACCTTCAGCCAGTGTCCACATCTCAAGGTTCCCAGTAAGCTCAATTGCAAGTGTCCAATTACCTGGCATCAATAACTCTGAAATCATTCCGCTATTATCAGAAGGACCAAGACTTACGTTGCCCAATCCATCTAGGCTAACTGCAGTTACACGTGTTGAAGTGATATTCACTCCAGTCTGTGCTTCCTGTAATTGCATTGATACCGGCATAGATGTCTTTGTCTTCCAGATGATATCAGATATAGCGCTATCAATGGTGATTGCATCACGGAATATCTCACTAACATTGCTGTCAGTTTGATATTCGGCTACTTCAACAATCCAGTCACCTTGAGGAACATATGCCGCAAATGTGCCGTTCTCATCTGTTTCTAGAGAATAGAAGTCATCTCCTGATTCAGTTTTTAGCCACACTAGGGAGTCGTTCAGTGTAAATCCATTTTCCATTAGTACTGTACCGCTAACCAGATAATCTGGAGCGAACATAATCTCAATTGAATCATCTGGGTTTTCAAAGCCAAGATTGATTGTAGGAAGTCCTGTTGCCTGTCTACGATATTCACTAGCATTTTCATCACGCGGATTATCATCTATCATTGAGACTACATAACTTCCAATTGACAACTCTACATTGAGTTCTCCAGTCTCTGAATCATACATGTCCTCTGTAACTTCTAAATCTAATCCAAAGTTATTGATTGCTTTAAGAGTGAATTCAGGGGCAATTGCAGTACCATTACTCCAAACGCCATCTAGGTTTGTATCTAGATAGACATGGAAATTTAGAGTTATGTTAGCAGGATCTGCTATCAAGTAAACAACCTCAGAGTAATTTTCGGTATCGATTACCACCGGTTCGACATTCATATCCGAATTAGATACTGTGAATGTCCAATTACCAGAAGTTAGATGCATCAGGAAAGTTCCTTCTTCGTCTAACTCATCTTGCCACTGTAGGCCATTTTCACCTGTTGCAATTACTTCAACATCCATTGCACCAGATACTCCGTTAGTCCAAGCAACACCAGTGCTATTATCTCTGAGCCAAACAGTTCCACGCACTATTTCTGTGCTTGTAAGGAACAGGTCGGTTTCAGTTACTAGTGAAGCGTTGTTGATTAACATTCCAGCAGTTAGAGTTCTATCAGAATTCAAGAAACTATCTGCAGTAACGTGGAATATGACGCCCTCTGGCAATCTTAGAGAGTAACTTCCATTTTTATCAGAAATAGTTTCTAGCACAATCAATCCAGAACGTGCTGTTATTCCAACATTAGATGCTGCTTCTCTATCGCCTTCAGGGATATCCGAAGGAGATTCGTAAAGACCCTCCGAAACAAGAAGTTCGTCATATGACCAAATTGTACCATTCACCCATACGCTAACGACATATTCCAAGTCAAGAGCAACGTCTTCTGTTGTTACTTCAATTTCATGCCACAAGACATAATCGTCGTTAGTTTCATCAGAAATAATCCATTGTCCCATTGGAATTTCAACGTAGACAACACCGTTTTCATCTGAATCCGCTGTAATCTTGAACTCGTTCAAATCAGTACTTTCGATATTTGTGAAGGTCAACGTTTTGTTAGTCAAATCCAGTCCAGTCGCTCCAGCGTCAAGAGTGATAACTAGATCACGCAGTGTTGGAACTGAGACTGCTAGTGTCACGTTTTCAGAATCCATACCAACTGAGAAGTTTTCTTCAACTTCAAACCAACCGTCATCATCGATATCGACACGCCACTGGTAATCACCAGTAGATAGAGGACCATAGCTGAAAGAACCATTTTCATCTGTTACGATTTGAATAGGTGCAGTTCCATCTGCTAAATCAAAGTCCAATAGTTCAATAGTAGTATTGTTCAATGGAGTTGGGCTACCATCGGTGTAAAAGTCAGCGTACAGAATATCTTCGAATATCGAACCTGGCATCTTCATATCCAGTCCTGTGCTTGGTCCTATTGAAACCTCAACAGGGGATGGAAGTAATATCTCACGGCCGTTTTGCATTACGGCTATCATATTGTAAGTACCAGGCATCAATCCAGTCTTGTAGAATGAACCAGGTGCCACCATTGGTCCGCTAAATGTTCCTTCGCCAATGAATTGTCCAGTACCGTTTGCTGTTCCAATTCCTTCGAACACACCAGTTCCTTCGAACGTTTCGTCTTCAAGGAATTTAACAATAGTAACCTGTCCATCAGCGGTCATACGACCACTTGCATTGACGATTCCTTCGAATAGATATGTATCTGCATCATCGGTTAAACAAGCAATATGAGTATTGGTTGTTGTGCCATTATCATCAGTTTCATTCCAAGTAGGAAGTGTCACAGAAGTTACATTATCTGTTGTTTCAGAATCACAAGCTGGTGCATTATAATCGATCCATGAGGCTACGATTGAGCCCGAACCATCGAATGTAGCATTAGAGGTGTAACTTCTGCCATCAAGAACCAGACGAGTATAGTTACCAGTAAATCCTCTAACGATTCCAGTATTACCTTGAGTGTCGAAACTTCCATTACTGGAGAAGGTTACTTCACCTGTTCCTGGAATAATTCTGCTTTCGCCAGATTCAGTAGTAAATGAACCACTAGTTGTTGTAACGGAATAGTTGTCAGTCATATCCCAGATATTACGAAGAATAAATTCTACATCATCAAGGGCTTGACCTTCAAAGGACTCGTGACCAGACCATGTGACTGTTCCAGAGATGCCGCTAGACTTGACAACAATATCGAAATTGCCATCGAAATCGACATCACCGTCAGCCTCTTGTCCAGTAATATTTTCAGTAGATTCTCCCATCCAAGTCATATTAGCAACATTACCAAGTAATGCTGTTAGAAGGTTAGTAGTACGATCAGAGTTTGTATCTTGTGTCAGGTCTGTAACGAATGGTTTTACGTTACCTGGTGTTGTATATTGACCTGTACTGAATGCATCCTTTGCCTCTACATCATTATATTCACCTGCATATGCAGAAACACGGATCTTTCCAGCAGGTACAGTGTAAGACCACTCACCATTTTCATCTGAATCTGTAAATCCGATAGGAATCCAGTATGTATCTGAATCCTTATCCTCATCATCCTCACCAGAGAAAGCATCACGTTCGATTAGGAGTCTGACATTTGGCAATGGTTGGCCATCATCCGACATTGTTACTGTACCACTTACTTCACTACCAGAATAGTACTTCAAAATCTTGACAAATGTGTTTGCTTCATAGAAGGAATTTGTCTCGTCATCTGTATCATACCAGTTAGATATTACAAAGTGATTCATCATTGCACCCGGTAATGGAAGTGCGTTTACCATCATTGAATCAGCAGTACCTGAAGCGTATTCGGGCATAAGGTGTTGGCCTGGCTGTTCTGTAGTTTCGAATCCAAGTGAAGATGCACCATATCCAATGTATGCTCTAGCAAGCATTGTATCGAAGAATGCTGGTTTGTGGTCATATCTGATATCAACTAGATTCAGGGGGTCAAATGTCGCACCTGATTGCTGATTTAGCATATCTTTACGACTTTCCTCTCCGAATTCTTCACTGGTCATTTCATCATTGAATTGGCCACGTGAGGTCATGTACACTTCATCCATGAATGTGTACAGGTCTTGTCCAGACAAGTGTGCTGGTGCAGAGAAAATACCACTTGGACTTCCACCGTTATATTGACTGTATAATCCACCACGAGGGTATAACTTACTGTCGATACCAAGATATCTAATTTCGTGGTCCCTAGTAATCATTTCACCAGGGGCTCCTTCGTAATCCTGAACAGTGTAAACTTCATTGTCAGATAGGTCTGCATATAGAGTATGCAAATCTTCAGGTTCCAACGATGAGGTTAGCATTTGTGTAAGTAGAGCAATTGCCGCATTTGTTCTGTGGATACCTGTGCTTACAGAATCGAATTCTTCAATCAAATCGGAAGTATACCAGTAGTCACCAACGATGTAATGAGTAGTGTTTTCTTCAGATTCAGTCATAGATCTGACATTGTTGTTGAATATTGCTTCAGCATCTAACTTGTTGGCAAAAGCATCTCCGACACATGATTCTGAATCATCCTTATCAGCAACACATGGTAGAGCAGTTCCATCATTGTAGACTTTGTACAACATTGGTGTATCAGTATCTACAAGACCATTTTCTACAATTCTTCCTTCGGCAAATACAATATCGCCGTTTACCAAAGTAACCTCAAACATACGGTCGGTTACATCACTAGATTCTAAGTTGGTTTGAATCTTTACAAACTCGCTAACTTGATCATCTGAGAGATGATTTCTAAGGGAGTTCATGAAAGACGGAGTGTGTGTGTTTGAATCGGTATTAGCCTCATTGTAAGACAGGTCAGCTGAAGATAATCTCCAGATGAACATTGCTGCCATATCCTCTTGGCTTCTTGCCATCAACATATTTCCAGTTGCAGGTATTCCGGACTGGAAGTTGTCAGCAACAGTTGGATGCTCGCCACTCTCTAAGGCTTGGAAACCATAATCCCACCATGATACGAATGCTGGTCTTTCGGAGTACTTGTCACTGGTATCTTGTTCGGATAACCAGTCAAATGCCAGATTCCATCCTTGATCATTGAATCCAGAACCAAACGCTCCTAGGTACCACTTGGAGTTACCATCATAAGGAGTATCGTCGAAAAGTGAGAAACCGAAATCATTCCATCGTAGAATATCAGGATAGATATTGTAGATTGTTTCATCCATTTCGCTTTCATGGGTCGATGATGGCATACCAGCATCAAGTCCATAACTTGCATGCTGGCTCATTACCATAAGAAGAACCATACCGATTGCACTGAATTGTGGAGATTTCCATACTGCCTTTCTAGCATTTGAAATTCTTTCTCCAGGAGTTCGAATTCCCATTCTCCTCCAAGCGCGTGCCATGTTACCAGCGCCGCTGGCTTTCCACAAGATTACGATACCCCAAGCGCCCATTACAGCCATTGCTGGTGCTGCGTTGAAAAGGAATCTGCCTGCAGACCATGCCATGTATGCAGCAATAAGAACCCACATACCAAGAACGAGTCGAGGTTGGTTTTTCCTTACGACTCCATCCCAAACTGCTAGAATACCCATTACAATTGCAAGTATGAAAACGATTGGACCAAAGGCAGAGAACAGTTGTCCCCTCTTAGGAGCACTTGCTTCAGCAATTGTGCCGAATATCTTGTTCTTTGTGAAATATCCAGAACCAGTAGTAAGTACTTCCCAAGCACTTGATATTTCGAGAAGTTGTAAAACGTATAGTGCTCCACCAAAAATAGCTCCACCTGTCGCTAGTGAACCAAGTACCAAAAGCCATGGTTTGTCACGGAATCCAGTTGTAATCCAGGCGATTGCCAATGTGAACCCTGCAATAAACAGCACAGGTAGAAGTCCTGTCGAGTTAAGTATCAAATCTAGTTGAGGATGACCATAGAATGGTAAAACCATTAGGAATATAGTACCGAGCATCAGGATGTTAATTGTTGATAGAATTGTACTATCCTTTCTCCTTAGCATGTTCATTGCAACCTGTAGGGCATAGGCTAGGAAGATGATTGCAGGACCGTAAACGAATCCTTTCCATCCCAAAGCAACTATTCCGAAACAGACACCGGCTGCAATAGCATTTGCAGAAGCCTTTCTTCGTAGACGAAGAACTTCTGTCATTGCCTTGATTATTCCTGAAGGAGATGGACTTGTTTTTCTTGAAAGTCGATCATCTCCGCCAGCACTGATTGCTCGTAGATAGAACATGAACGCAGCGCTCAAGAATAGTAAGACGAACGAATCGTGGTCCGCCATAGCCCATGTAGACTTCTGAACGTGTGTTGGCATGAAGGCGATGAGCCAAGCGGCAATTACTCCTGCACCCTTTCCGAAATTGTCTTTTGCAATTCCTGCAATCGGGAATACAGTCAAAGCACCGAAAACAGCAGGTAGTGCAAGCATTGCATACCAAATAGCGTCACCGGAACCTAATCCTAAATTGGTCAGCAACATTGCACCAAGGGCCATAGACCAGGTGAACAATGGCGGACGTGGATTGATACCACCTACTGGGTAGTTACGGTCTGCATCCCAAATTAGGTGAGCATTTTCTGCAACTACGTATTCAACAACTCTCTTCATGTACCAAGGGTCAGAGCCACCAGTTAAGTCCCAAGAATCTAATCCTGCTGAATTCATCGATGGTACAAAGTACCACTGAATACGAATTGTCAAGCCCAATAAGAAAGCGGTGAATGTCATAATTCCAGCCCAATGATTGGACCAAAATACACGTGCCTGACTAGGCTGGTGAATTTCACGGTTCATCCATCCACCGTATTCTTCGTGGGTGGAGAACCAATAGATCACGACACCGATGAAGAACGTTATTCCAAACCAAATCCATACTGCCCATGTTCCTTCAAGGCTAGTACTGGACCAATGTCCAGACTCATATAGAGATGAGACGATGTAAAGAATCCACATTGCCCCAATAAACAAAGCACGAGTAAACCATCTCTCTGCACACATCCAAGCACAACATAGTGCTACAACACCTGTTAGTGCCGCTGGCCAGAAACCAATGTAGCCGTGATAATCGTCGCTAAAGCGAGCATCTGCGATGATGTCTAGTTGTCCAAGTCCGTTGAAGTAGTACAGTACTGCAATGTGTGTAGCAGCCCATACGCCCAATGCGATTTGCAAAGGCATAGTGGAGCGATTCCACATTGAGTCAACTGGCTTAATGTATCCAAACCAACCCTTGTCTGTAGCAGGCGAGAGCACTCCACGAAGAAGAACTGCGCCAAGCATTCCAAGAATTACGAATATGGTTAGAGTGTTAAAGAATACAAACCCAATTGTTTCTTGCCATGCAGATGTCCTGAGGTATTCTTCTCCTTCATGCAAGTAAGTCTTCGACTGTTCACTAGCTTGATTTATCGCAGCAGATATTGCAGTCCAAAGGCCAACAGCAGAGAAAATCAATACTGTATTCCACTCATGCCTACCTTTCGAGTCCAGTAGATAGCCACCAAACATTACAATGAAGAAAATTAAACCTACAAGATTTGAATCAGAATACATAGCGGCTCCTTCAGAGAGAACGAGAGTAACAATCAGGGTGACGAGGGAAAGTGTCGCCGCTGAAATGTTAATGAGTTCATTCTGTTTCATGACACGAGGTGCCATTCCAAGCGTTGCAGCAATAGCAATTACTGCAAACGTTTTCATTTCATTCATCTCAAGAACCAAACCAAAGTTCAGTCCATAGTCAGCAAGAAGCGCCATCAAAATTGCAAGGGGGGCAATCAGCCATCCCAGCATAGCGTTTGACGCTTCGTTTTGGTTGTCGGATTCGTTCGACATAATCATTCCCTCTTGGTATCAAACTGCAGCCGTAAGGCTGTAGCGTTGCGGGCACCAAAGGCCCCCTTTTATGCGTTCCCTTACCCCGAAATAACCAGAATGCTTAGACTGGGGCCAGAAAAGAGGTACTGAGAGGCTGCAGTGGAAATAATGGTCAAAGTGCCTTGTGACCAATATCACGGCGGAAGTGTGAGCCAGACAATTCAATCTGCTCAATCAATGCATACGCCTTATGGGCTGCATCTTCAAGAGTACCAGATATTGCTGTGCACGAAAGTACTCGCCCTCCACTTGAAACAAGTTGGCCATTTTCCATCTTTGTACCAGCATGATTAACCCAAGATTCTAGGTTCGATTCTGGAACATTATTAATCACTCTTCCTTTCTCTACAGCCCCCGGATAATTTTCGGCGCCAAGCACAACTGTGAGAGCATGCTTGTCAAGGATCTTCACATCGATAGTCGATAATTTATCACATGCAGCAGCATTCAATAATTCACCCAAATCAGATTCGATTAGTGGAATTGTAATTTGGCATTCCGGGTCACCAAACCTGACATTGAATTCCACCACATAGGGGTCATTATTTTCATCGATCATTAAACCGATATAAAGTACTCCACGATAGGGTACTCTTCGTGACGAAAGAGCATTATGCATCGGCTCAACTATTCGTTCAATCGTCTTAGTACGAACTTCTTCAGTGTAAATCGGAGCTGGAGCATATGCACCCATACCACCAGTATTTCGGCCAAGGTCACCCTCGAACTCCCTTTTGTGGTCTTGACTAGCAGGCAGGCAAACAAAGCCACTGGCATCCATTACCACCAGCATGCTTGCCTCATCCCCGGGTAAGAAGTCTTCTAGCAGCACTCGGCCATCAGATAAGATTGAATCTTGAATAAATTGTTTTGCCTCATCCCTATCTTCAGTTACGACTACGCCTTTTCCTCCAGCCAAGACATCACGCTTTACAACCCAAGGGCTACCTGAAAAGTCATCTAGAGAAGCATCGATGTCACTGTCTTTTCCAAGAACATGGAATGCAGCAGTTGGCACATTATTTTGTGCCATTACCTGTTTGGCATGTAATTTACTACCCTCTAATCTTGCAAGGGCCGCAACTGGACCAAAACAAGGAATATCCATATTTCCAAGTTGGTCAGCAAGACCTCCACAAAGAGGTCCCTCTGGACCGGCCACTACAAAATCTACATCGAGTTGAAATGCTAAGTGAATCAAGTCACCAACTTCACTAAATGAGTGATTAGTAGCGATTTCAGCAGTCCCTGCATTACCTGGTGCGCAATGGATTTCACTTATCGATTCACTTCTAGCAAGACCAAGGCAAAGGGCGTGTTCACGACCTCCACCTCCTACTACTAAGACCGACATTCCTGCCATGTTCGTGCCATTGGAGAGCGGCTCATAAGCCCATCGTGTTGAAAAAAACGCCATTGGGTTCAAAGACCGTGCGCTACGCCCCTTTTGTATGTCTGATTTCAATTACTTCGAAATGATGCTATTCACGCTGTGGATTTATCTTCCTGGGTTCCTAGTGAATACATTTGCAATGATGTGGGGTAAGTGGCTGCCAAAGACAGGGTATGGACCTTGGCCAATAGATGGAGGACGCATCCATAAAGATGGGAATCGAATGCTAGGCGATGGTAAAACTTGGAATGGATTGATTGGGGGATCTGTGACGAGTGGTCTTCTTTGCTGGTCAATGACCATGGTTCCTGAAAGTTGGATTTTCATATCCCCCGTCGAAGCAGCAACTGGATGGGCTACAAGTGCATTCCTAGTAGGGACATTTCTTGGATTTACCAGCCTAGTAGGTGACTCTACCGGCTCATATTTCAAACGCCGAAAGGGCATGAAGAGAGAAGGGGATGTTTCTAGTAAGGCCCCACTCCTAGACACCTTACCATTTGCAATATCTGTATTTGTATTCGGTCAAATATTCTTAACAAATTCCGCACATGGTGACAGAGATTTACTCATTCCAATGGCGCTATTAATAGCCATTACACCGATATTGCACCGTTCATTCAACCTAATCGGATACAAGATTGGATGGAAAGATGTGCCTTATTGATGAAGAAAAAAGGGGTTTCATTCATTTGCTAGGACTTTTGTCGCCTAGATATGCGAAGAGCCATTTTTCTAGCAATCATGCTATCAATCAGCATACCATTCGTTTCAGCAACCGACATCAGTTCCAACGATGAGTACGATTCCACGGGATTACTATCTGGCGAATACTCTGTAAAAGATGGAGCAACATGGACTGTTTCTGGAAACTATGATGTTGCAGATGAAACTAGTATTGTCATCGAAGAAGGCGCTACTATGGTAATTAGTGGTTCAATGAATGCTGTATCTACGCCCCAATTAAATCTAAACGGGACATCAAGTGTAATCGTACCAATTGCCAACCTAGGTCCGAACGGTACTATGCGCATTATCTTCGCCGAGGAAGTAATATTCAACACAACCATAGAAATTAACGGAGTTTCAACAGAAGATTGGACTGGAAATCAATTCGATTGGATTGGTAACATGGACGTAGAGACTATCACTGTCAATTTCTCACATTACACCTTCCAAGTGGTTGCAATTAGCGAGATTCAATTAGCACCTGAAGGTTCTACCCCCCGAATCAAGAGCCCCTGCTGATTTGTCTGGTGAAGGTATTTCGATATCAGTACCTGAAAGAGCAAAGGCTTGGAATATCGATGTACAGGGAACTCTGATTGTCACCGGATCTGTTTTTGCTGCTGAAATCTCATGCACAGGAACCTGTACTCTCAATGGTGCAGAAATGACTAGCACAAGCCCAATAGAAGTTACAGGTTCTATTACTGTGACCGATTCAGTATTTTCACATGTCCTAAGTGATGAGGATGTCATGGTATGGGATGATGCATCGATAACTTGGACTAACTCAACAGGCACCGGTGGTGAGACAGACAATTGGGTACGAATGCTAACATCAAGAACGGTTGGAGTCGAGAATGGATATGTTGTCTTCTATGGATATGAGATGGGATATGATTCAAAAGACACCTCACCCTTGGTAGACAATAGTACATCCAATGCCACAAATCAAGGTGATAACATAATTGAAATCGCAAATGGTGACCGGGAAAGAATGGTTAGTTGGCAAGATGGAGACGGATTATTGCATACTGAAAGTGCTAGCGGCAAAGTCGTTCTTTCAACACCCTGGGGTAATTACGAAAAGATAATTGAAGAGCTGCCTAAGGTTAACCACTTTGATGTTGAATTAATTCTTCCTGAATTATCATTCGACAGTTTAGTTGCGAGTGATGATGAAAACAGTATAAACTCGAGACTAGGAGTAATGGCGACTATT
Organism: Candidatus Poseidoniaceae archaeon; assembly: GCA_949373265.1. Next base: position 17,903 of record CASICT010000005.1, read on the forward strand.
ACCAATATTGGTAATGCCGATGCTAAATTCATCTTAGATTGTGTTGCAGATGGTGTCGATGCAAATGTAGGCACCACTGTCCCGTACACAGTAAAAGGTCAGGACACTATTGAAATTCCAATGAACTGGGATTCGGCCAAGGAAGGCGACCTTGCTCTCGAATGTACCATATTCGTACCATATCATTTCGAAGGCTATGATGTAGCTGTAGCCGGTACTGCAACAACAGAATTGGTATCATGGAGTGAAGAGGACAATAATTCGGCAAACCTGTTCCTTCCAATTGTAATTGGAACATTGGTTGCTTTAGTGCTATATGTAGTGATTACACGAATGAAATTGAATAAAGAAGTACCAAAGATGCACCTTACAGAGATAACAGAATCTGAAGATGACGAAGAAGTAGGAACTGTAGAGTGATTGGTAACAATCGGATTAAGAGCGCATTACACGCCTGACTCTTACACTCATGACTTGTCCATTTATGATCTTCTGAACTCTTGCCTCATTGCTCAATGCAATAGACTTCGAGCGAGTGTTTCTGCTCATCTTTCTTCTCGATAACCTGCGACGACTTTTGGGCTTACTAAGCGATAAACCATCGGTATTCAAATCGGAACCATCGCTGTCAAAGGACCAGTTGACCATGCTCAATTCATCTAGGTAGCAGATATAAACAGTTGTTTAATGATACATCTGTATCAACAATGAATTATCAACATGCTTCAGCAGGCTGATCATCCGTTGTATCTTTGGTTGCTTCATTCGATTCCCAATAGAATTCTATCTTTGAACTCGTATCAACAAGAATTTCGCCATGCTCATTTTCAAGGGTTACTTCAAATGTATAACATCCGTCTCCGCCTTCATAGAAATCGTCGCGAGCCAAATCACCAGACTCTGTACCAGGAAGCAGTACCCAGTCGCGAGTAAATGTACCGACTCCATTCGCAATACCTTCATCAGATTCGATAGGGTCGTATGTGTGTTTGGTTGTAGAATCAAATTTAACTGCGATTACTGCGGACCAATCAGAGGCGATTGGTTTAGGTGTTGTTCCGGTGAAATAGTTGTTTGAGAAATCATAACTTGAACCCGGGTTGCCCATTCCGACAAACATTTCAACTGTAATTCCAGTGTATTCTCTTGAGGATTGATCTTCCCCTGCAGAAGGAGGGATAATTTCGTAAATTTCGGTTATTTTGATAAATGCGGTATCAACTTCTCGGTTCATGATATCATCAAAAGTCATTGAACTTTCATCACCATCAGACGTGACTCGGATTTCATACTCGACTAATGTGTCGCCCTTCATATTCTCAGCATTACCCTTCCAGAAATCATCCAATGATATTGAATGGCTACCTTTGTCTATACTAATTGTATCATCGTGGGAATACTCGACTTTACCATCGACTAATACCTCGACTGTGTATTCCATTCCTTTTGGACCGTAGAACGAAAGGTCAATTTCATCAGCGTCACCGTCATATTCAACATTAGCAATTGTGACTCCTGTGTCTGATGAATTAAAAATTGCAACTCCCGCAAAGGCTACGGTTGCTACAAGGAAAGCAACACCGCTGGTAACTAGTTTTGTTGTATCAAAATCTTTCAGCATAATAGCATCCCCATTGAATGCTAACCACCAAATAATAACGCCAGGGACGAGTAAATCATCAAATGTAATTCCTCCAAATAGGACCAAGTTATCAACAAAGAAAACTAGAATAATTGTAATGAGGAATCCTAATACAGAACCCAGTTGGAACTTCAATTTGCTTAAGTCCATACCGTTATCAAAAGGTTGAGCGTCATCCGATAGTATAGCATCAGAAAGTTGAACGGAAATATCATCTTTAGAAGTGCTGTCAATGTCATCTTTTGCGGATTTAGTCGCTTTATCTAGAAGTCCACTCATTCAAATCACCATTGGTGTTACAACTATGCACGGCAAGTGCTGTGTTATCAATACAACCCCTGCAGAGGTCAACATCACTTACAATTGAAGATGGATGTCACAGACCGGGCGCTGCTTCTCGCCATGCGCCTTCGTCCTCTTCATCATCCAAATTCCGCCTCGCAATTACAGCAGCAGCCATACCAAGCATAGCTAGTGACGGAATTAATTCAAAACCAGGAAGATAAACACCGCGAACATAGATAGTGATCATTTGGGACATTAGGTTACATCCACTAGTTTCATACCTACAAGAGAATTCAGATACTGCTTCGAATTCAAGTGTATGGTATTCATCAGTCCATCCTTGATTCTTTGGAGTACGAACTAGAACTCGAACCTTTGTTGGAGCAGCCATACTCTCGATTTCAACAGCGACTTGCGGAAGTGAAATCTGGAATCCTTTGTCCTCTAACTTTTCACGTGAATCGTCAGTTACACCAACTGCGAATTTATCCGCCCAATTTCCTTGATTGAATACTTTGAACTCAAAGTTATGATCTGTCTTAGGAGATAGTTGAAGGAAAGGCTCGCTTGCCTCAACCTGTAATCTACTAAACTGTAGAATGTTGATAATCATCTGAACTTGAGATTCTGCGATGTTTGGAGGAGGAGCACCGTTTGCTTCTACAACTGTTGCTGTAACAATCAGGTTACGTCCAGACATAGTCATACGCTGGTCTGCACGAACTGTAGTTTGGAACTCAGATTCAGCACCAGGTCCTAAAGAGATAGTACCGGGAGCTGCAACTACAAGTCCATCGGCTGAAACTTGAATTTGTATTCTTTCTGCGTATGCGTTAGGATTGACAACTTTACAGTTAGCGAATCCAGTTAGTGTAGCACCTGGATAAACTGGAACGTCAACCGCACCACTAGGATTTGGAGATAAACACTGTAAATCGACAGCCGGAACGGACACCTGAGCAGCCGCTGGTGTTGCGATAACCAAGATACTCGCCATGTATATTGCAAGTAGGAACAAAGAGCGTTGTAGTGCCTTCATAGAATCACCTATGATGCGACCCACATTCTCGACCCTCATAACCATTTTGGGGACTTGCCTGTACGAAAAGGTGAACTGGGCCACTTTTACTTTACGGGCACATGTTGATATGCCTACGGCCCATCACGGTACTACAGAGGGATTTGATGAGTGACGAAATTATCATTGAAGCAGAGGCACATTGTGACGGACCATGCGGAGTATATGACCCCGCAAGTGCACGAATCGCAGGTGAAGCAGTACAATCCATGACCAACAAAATGTTGGGACTAAGTTGCCCGTCAACTGATGACGGCCCTGCTATGGCCGCATACCTGAACACAATGTCGCGCTATGCGGCTATCAAAGAAGAAGAAGCACAGACGTGTAAGGACGAATTGCTAGTTCTATGGACTGATTTCTTCAAGCCACAACACCTTGAGGCCAATCCTGGACTTCATGACACATTCTGGAATGCTGCAAAACTTTGCTCCGCATGCAAGGTAGAAGTTTCGGCAGTCCATGCCCAAGAACTAATGGATGCTATCGAAGCAATCCACACCATGTTTTGGGGAGTAAAGGGCCGTGAAATTTCATGGATCCGCGCTTCATGAAAGTAGTTGTCAAAGGCGAATCAATGTGGCCTACATTCAATGATGGCGACATTATTCAGTGCATAGAATATGTAAGTCAAGAGATTATTCCATCACGTATTGTTGTATTCAAACACCCTCTGAAACACGCAGTGACTTGTGTGAAGAGAGTGAAACGTGCAGAAGGAGACCGTTTCTTTGTTCAAGGAGACAATCCAGACCCAACTGCAAGTGATGATTCACATAATTTTGGCTGGATAGCACGAACCAGTATTATCGCAATTGAAACTACTGATCAATAAAGAAGTGGACCCGGAGGGACTTGAACCCACGACCGCCCGGTTATGAGCCGGGAGCTCCACCAACTAAGCTACAGGTCCGTAGCAATCACCTCAGAAGGATGACAGACTTGACTGTGACGGTCTAATCACTTCACGTGCAACCTGCTCACATTGGTCTCTCACACCTTCTGGAATGAATATCAAAGCCTGCTCTGATGTTTGAACTAGGCTTTGAATAAGAGGTGAGTGCTCTACGACGTCTCTTCCGTCTTCAAGCATTATACCCTGACTATAGGGCTTGTATCCTTTCTTACGGATACTTGCAGTGATGATGTCACTGATGGAAAAGCCAGCGGCTTCGATAATGGGTAGAATCTTTGGAATAACAACATCACTCATTTCAGTGGTTAATTCCCCGATTCGAATAGATTTGTGATAATCTCTCCTAGAAACTAATCTTGTTGCATATCCAGATAGGGTTGAGTCTTCATTGTCCGCCCAGTCCATCAGGACTCCATTGATATCTGCATCTGTAAGACGTACATATTGCTGAACGGTCAGGCTATCATTACAAAGCATATTGTTAAGAGACTCACTAAGAACTAACTTTCCAAGATTTGCTAGTTCTCTAGCACGGGTAAGTACTCTGACTAGATATTCCTGTGTGAGTTGATTCACTTTGTGGAAGTACACCTGATTGTAAAGGTGATATCTAGTCACCAGATATGCCTCAATTGCAGGTAAGCCCCAATCTTTAGCGTACAGATGGCCAGAATCATCTACTCGAAGAGCACGAATAACTCGGGCCGAATCAAATCCGCCAATCTGTGCGCCAGAATTAGCTTGGTCACGAATCATGTAGTCCATACGATCAACATCCAGTTGGCTACTTACAATCTCTTTTAGGAAGGGAGCAATAGGTTCGCCACCCGATTCAGTATGACCAGAATATAGTGCAAACAACCTACTAGTTCGCTCTTCACTCAGAACTTCACGAATAGCAATCCCAATCTCAGTATCCTTTGATTCAAGCATTAGTCTGCCCCAATCTTCGTGGTTGTGATAGTTTGCAAACACCTTATCGGATTCTAATAAGTGTGAGAAGGGAGGGTGCCCAATATCATGTAGAAGAGCGGCTATCGACACCAGTTCAGAATCCTCTTTTGAAATTACACCTGGCTGAACTTCTGCCAAATGGTCGCAAAGTACCCTTGCCAAGTGGTAAGCGCCAAGACTGTGAGAGAAGCGATTGTGGGTTGCAGCAGGGAATACATAATGGCATGTTGCTAGCTGCTGAATGTTACGCAGCCGCTGGAATTCCCGAGTATCTATGAGCCTAGCAATACGTGCTGGAACGAAAATGTCGCGATGAATCTCATCACGTATCACTCGGTCCCTCATGTTGTGGCCTTTCGCATCTAATATCAAGTCCTTTCCCTACGCAAGGGATATTGAACTAGATGCTTTGGACCGGGCATGAGCGAGAGTGCACAGTTAGATGACAGTGACTCAGAAATTGATTATTTAGATGACTTGGTAGCTGAAGGTAACCTCGAGATGGACGTGGATTCTGTCTTCGAAACCTATGATGCCAATTCCGATGGAAAAATCGTGCATAGCGAGTATGTTGCAAAGCACAAGTCGGAAGTTGAAAGTAGCGGATTTTCAGGTTTTGTTGACCGTTTACTAGATGATAGCCCTGAATTAAGGGGTCAAAGATTATGGGTAATGTTCGCCCTATCGGTACTATTAGTTGCAGCGATGAATGCATATGCCATGGTTCGTGAACCTGCACTAGTTGAAATTGGAAACCTAGTGGAACATAATAATGAAGTTGTGTCGGTAGAAGGAATAGTGATTTCATGGGTTGAAGACCCATATTCATCAGGAGAAAACCGTGTTAACATCATTATTGAAGATGATACAGGAGTTGCCCAATTACGTTGGTATCGCCATGGAGACATCCCTATGATTGGAACTAAAGTTACTGCAACTGGAGACGTTAGAGAATACGATGGCAGAATATGGTTACAGGCTCTAGGCAGTGGTGCTTTGTCATGGGATAATGCTGATGTTCCGGATGCTCCCGAAATTGCAATTTCTACGATTGCCGCTAACCCCGAAAACTTTGTTGGTGAAGCATTCACAATCACAGGTTACATCTCTAAAACTGTAAATCCCAACTCCACATTTACATCACTTGATTTGAGAGACCACCCCACATACGGTAGTAATGAACATCAACTGAATATGATAATCCACTCTGCCCCTGGTAGGTGGCTGGAATCTGGACAAAAAGTCGAAGTTACGGCCGTGATAGAATACAGTCAGAAGTTTATGAAATGGTCTATTCACACCCAAGGTCCTGAAATAAGAACAATTGGAAACGATGAACCTGAACCAACAATAATCGGATGGTCTAATTATCAGACATGGACATACAATAAGGATTCCAAAGTTATTCTGAACGGAGTTATTTCAGGAGATGAAATTGTAGAACCAGGTGGAGATCTCAAGGCTTGCTTACTCAATCAGGCAGATTTATCTGATTATGAGGGTATGGAAGTTAGTTTTGGTGGAAGACTAATTTGGTCTACATCTTATGCCGGCTGGTGTATAGATTCTGCAAATACTGAAGATGTGAAAATATTAGATGTGTCAGATGCTGAAAATATATTGGGTAGGCTTGCTAGTAATCCTGAAGACACCATGAGTGATGTTGCTAGTGGCACACATTTCTTAATCACGGGCGTTGTTTCAGGTTCGACACTAATGAGTGAATCGGGAGACACTAAGATAATAATTGCTGACGCAGTTTATCCTAACACCTTGGCTAAAATGGATGCATACGTTCCTGTTGGCCAGCACTTTGGATGGCTGGAAGAAGGGCAGCCTATCGTTGCTAATGTGACCGTCTCATGGAATTCTGCAAGTTCCGAATTACAGTTAATGGTCAGTGACTTGGTACTGACTGGAGAGCCATCTCCTGCTAATCCATACGACCTTTCCGACGGTGCTCCTGCATTTTATGACCTAAATAAAATTACTAGTGTAACTGGCAATTTAGTTACGATTGATGGTCAAACATACCTCCAGAAAGAAGGTGGAGATCAGAAAATAAGAATCAGTTTGAAGGCAAATTCGATTTACTCAGGAGATTCCCAAAATGAGGGGAAGACTCTGAAGTGGACTGGAAGATTAATCGAAATTGCAGATGACATTACTTTGGCTCACCACTATGTCCTAGATGAAGCAGATGTTACCGACGAAGATGGTAACGGTATTGCTGATGATGCTGAGGATTCTTAGGAGGGATAAGCATGGATGGATTCTGGCTAGAGTTGGGGTGGATGTTAGCTGCGCTTTTTATTGGCGTCTGCATAGGTTCACTCACTGGTCTAATCCCTGGTTTCCACGTTAACAATGTCGCTTTGATTTTACTCGGAGTATCTCCTGCATTATTGGCCATAGGCATCCCATTATCTGCTGCTGCAGGAATAATTGTAGCAACAGGAGTCGTACATACATTCCTAGGCTACATACCTTCAGCATTGATAGGGGCACCTGGTGCAGACACTGCTCTAGCTTTGCTTCCAGGTCACAGAATGTTGTTATCTGGAAACGCACCTAAAGGAGTCGCCTATTCTGCCAGAGGTAGTCAACTTGGACTATTTCTCTCCCTGCCTCTAATCGTGGCAGCAAGAATTGCTTTTGGACCGGAACTAGGGTATTATGATTTGTTGAAGGATGTTCTTCCATTCCTTTTACTAACTATTTCTCTATTACTTTTAGCAACTGAAACGACAAGACTTAACTTCCCAATTTGGATTCAAAAAATTACTTTTGGGAAATTAGGAAATGACTCACGATTTGCAGGATATATTACTGCGACATCTTTCTTCCTACTATGCGGACTTTATGGATGGGGAGTGTTTGAACTACCAGTTACATCTCCCGTTGGAATGCCTGGTGCTGGATTACTATTACCAGCACTAGCAGGATTATTTGGTATTGCCAATTTACTCGATGTCTATGCTACAACTTCTGAAATCCCGCCTCAAAAAGAGGATTGGGAACTACCTCCTTCGGGACCACTAGTGGTTCCATGTTTCCTTTCATCTTGTGCAGGTGCCGCTATGGGAGTTCTACCTGGAATGACTGCTGCACAAGCAACTGTTCTTGTGATGAGTGGCCGACATGCTGTTGCAAAGGTTCAGGGCAAAGAGGGAGTTGGACTAGATTGGGAAACCCGTCAACTAACCCAACTATCAGACGAGGAATTGCTAGCACTGGCAAGGGCAGAGGCTGCAGGTGAAGGTGAAAGTCCTCATACCAAGCAAGATCTCGAAGTCATCGCACTTCTTTCTGCAACAAATACTGCAGTTACTGTGATGGTTCTTGGGTTCTTGTACATTATTGGCCGCTCGCGTTCAGGGGCGACTCTTGCTTTGAAGCAAATGTATCCGGTCGATACTTGGAGTGGACTTCACCCTACAACTGATTTCATCCGTTTGCTTGCTCTAACTATTGCTGCAGGAATGATTGCTGTTCCATTGATGCGCCATGTAGGTAAAGGTATTCTTCAATTACACGAAGCAGTTCCCCTCCAGTCCATGGTCATGGGCGTCATCATATTCATT
>CASICT010000006.1 GCA_949373265.1 Candidatus Poseidoniaceae archaeon
AGAGCAGTATCTTCTGCAGAAGCAAATGTCGATGTCAATGGTGATGGAAACATAGTTCCAGGTACAGACGCTAACCCTGCAAACTCCGCTTCCCCTGATTTGTTTGGCCAATTTAATCTCTCAATCGAAGTGTGCATTAGCCAGGATTGTAATTTCATAAATGGTGGAAGAATCACATTCATCGCAGATGGTTCAGTTTTGATTAATGCACTATATGACTACGAAGAATATAACGATGGTAAATATGGCCCAGCGACAAAACCGATTCCTGCAAATGATAATCGTAAATGGGCCATGGATTACATTGCAGACTCATTGGTAAATATTGAATCCGTTGGCCAAGATGGTTCTTCACCCGAAGTTGCTCCAAACGCAATGGTAATATTCGATGAAAGCAGACATATCCAACCTAGTATTGCTTCAGAATCTTACAATACAATCTACTTCCTTTTAGTTTACTTTACGGGTGAGGGGGTTAGCAATGCTTCTACTGTTCCTGATCCTTTTCATCACCTTTGAGGGTGTTCTTCTCAAAAAGAAAGACCCAGAACCATGGCGCCATGTATTCAGTATCATTTACTATGGATTTGGTGATGCTAACCGCTATACTTACTACGCAAAGTCAAATAAAATCAAACAGGTATTCTTATCGAAAGTTCGTAATCAAAATGGATTGACTAGAGAGGAATTTGATTCACTCCCTGCAAGGGAACTACAAGGGATGATTTCCGACCCTGTATTGGTCAAGTTCGTATTTGAGAATCGTAATTATTCATTAGAGCAGACAGTTGCAGTAGTCAAACGGATTAAGATCTGGGGAAGAACTTAGGTGAGATAGATGTGGACACGTAAAGCAGCATTTACTTTCACTGGTGGAATCGCTTTGATTCTAATCGGGATGATGATTTCTAATCATCAAATGATGATTCTTGGTCTTGCTTTCATTGCTTTTATTGTAGTAAACTCATGGGTCAGTGGTCATGGGGATGTTGAAGTTCAAAGAACATTATCCGCAGACAACTTGTACAAAGGCGACGACCTATATGTCGAATTATTAGTTACAAACCGCAGTAGACGTAAAACACAGCAACTCGAAGTCTATGACAACGTTCCTCACGAAATGAAACTTCGAAGCGGACTTAATCAAATGCGCCTGAATCTCAAGCCAGGAGAAAGTGCTAGGATTCGTTATGTTCTACGTTGTCCTTTGCGTGGACATTACTCGGTAGGGCCAGTATCTCTAAGATATCGAAATACATTCAACCTTTCAGTTGATGAAATGTATGTTGACCACCATTCTGACATCATAATTTTCCCTCAAATACGTGATGTAGAGGAGGCATTCATTCGTTCTCGAACCGCTAAGATGTATACCGGTGCAACAACTTTGAGGACACCAGGACCTGGTACCGAATTCTATTCTTTGAGAGAATACGTACCTGGGGACCCGTTTAAGAATATCAACTGGAAAGCGTTTGCACGTACTGGGGACTTGATGATTAATGAGAAGTGCCGTGATGCTGTTACAGATTTGTACATCATACTTGATAGTAGAGATATTGCAAGAATTGGAACCGTTTTGAAGAATCCATTAGAGATGGGAACTGTAGCTGCAGCAAGCTTAGCATCCTTCTTCATTCAAAGAAGGGATTCGGTATCACTCACGATATATGATGAGAAATTATCATTCTTACCTCCTGATACTGGTGATAAGCAGTACTTCAAGATTTTATCATCCTTGGCTGGAGTCGCACCTAGGGGTACTATGCCTCTTCAAGCGGTGACAAACAGCCTTTCAGCAAGGTTCAGCAGGGGCAGTCCTGTATTCGTAATCTCATCGTGTGAAGGTGATGGAACCGTGCCATCTGCAATACGTGATCTAGTTGGACGAGGGCACGAAGTAACAGTACTCTCACCTTCTTCAATCGACTTTGAGCGCTTAGTTAGCCGCATTCCTAGAATGTCATATGAAGTTCTCAAGATTGAAAGACAGAACAGACTTACATCACTGGCTGGGTTCGGTAGTCAAGTGATTGATTGGATGCCGGATATGGACCTCTCCCAAGCACTTTTGCAAGTTAGAGGAGTCTGAGGTGAGAATATGGCAGGCGAAGTAAAACCACAAGGGGAAGGAGCACGTTCTCTTCATCTTCGCAAGTTACGAGTTCAATGGCAGATTGTTACTTTACAGGTTCTTGCAACCTTGTCACTAGTTTGGATGTACCTAGAAGTGGTATCGACCTATGTTGTAGGTAGTATTGACCATACATTACTCTTCAATACTCTCGAAACGGGATTAGGTGCAGAGTTACCTCTTGCAGACTGGCTTACAGGTAGTGCAAGCGACGGCCCTGCGCGATTCTACGTCCCTATTGGACTGGGATTAGGATTAGGTGGTAGTATGGCATTACTTGCATTCCAGACTCCTAAATTCCAACAAAAAGTCAAACTTGGATTTATTATCACATTGATTTTAGTACTTGCAGGTAGGTTCGTATTTGGATATGGATGGCAACTGGTCAGTGATGGGTGGAGTGCACCTAGTAATGATGTGTTGAAGTCTCTCGAATGGCCTTTATTGATGATTCTATCTTTCATAATTCTGACCTTCTATCTATTGCCAATCATCACAGGAACAAAGGGGATTTGGGGACTTTCTCGTAGAGGAGTGGCTTGGTCGATTGGTTTCATTCTTCTTTTCTTGGGAGTACATGCAATCTTGACGTTCCCTTTGATTCGTTCTCAACTAGGAAGTTACGGTTCTCAACTAACAACTTTAGAAATTATCGTATCAGACCCTACAGTGTTTGGATTAGTTAGTTCAGAGCAAATATCTTTGATATTGATCGCCTGTTTGATGATGGTTTTCCAAGAGTCTGCATTTGGAGTGATTCGTCAATTAGAGTATGCTTACCGCCTTCCTGAATCTTGTAAGAGAGATCCAGAATACGTAGCGCAAATGGATAATTTACTAAATGGTCATCTACGACATACTGCAATCTTCCTTACACTTACGGTCATAGCTACTACCATCGCTTTAGGTTTCCACTCAGTCTTGCTAAACTGGGTCAACGGCATAACTGGTTCACAGTGGGCTGCTCAAGTAGGGGAATCAATCGAATTAACACTGACTTATGGCCTTGTTATATCGGCGCTATTATTCCTTGGAATAATGGCATTATTACGATTTATCATACCTTGGCAAAGATTCTGGGGATTGATAGAATCCTCATTCTCTTCTCGAGAGTGATTACTTAGAATAAATCGATTGGATTGTTCGTCCAATACCTTCAGTAATTACCAGTACACAGATTGGTAATACACAAATCCAACTTAACCATAAAACTACTCCGGATAGTTGGTCTTGTAATGCATAACCTGAATATATTGCAGATGCAATCAAACAAAGAAATACTAGTTTTTCAATCCACAAGGGGTAGAGAGAACTCATTATATCGCCTCAGAGGTCGATTCCATCTAGTGAATCTTCCAGTTCATCTAATGCCGAATCGGACGGTGAAGCCTCTGGGACAGGTTCGCTTCTTCGTGCCCATCTTGCATCCATGCGCGCCAGTTCTTCCTCAAGTGATGCCCTTTCATCATCTAATGAATGTGTAGCAGCTCCATCGCTTGATACGTTAGCATCTTCTTGTACAGGAGTTGTCAGTTCTTCCCACTCTTCTGTTACTTCACTAACTTCGACTGCAACCGCAACCTCTTCATCAATCAATTCGCCTTTCATTTGTTCAAGGGATTTTTCATTGATCGGTTCTCTCTCTCCAGCAGGAACTGAATCTCTCTCGAATGGTAGTAATCCATCGCGTTTGAAATCCCAAAGTGCTCCTCTAACCTCTCCATTTACGAACCCACTAGCATCGAGTTGGGTCAACAATTCCTCGAGAGCACTTGTTGTTCCTTCTAGTTTGACTGCAGAACCTGCATCTCGCATATCGGATTCAAGATGGATATCATCCAATGCTTTCTGAATCAATGAACGTGTTTCTCGAGCCAGTACTGGTAATGACTCGGGCCTACTTGTGTTGTTTAGGAGTGCACGAACTTGTTCGGATGGTGCTCCTAGTTTTTCCAATTGCTCGAGAACATTTCTGATGCGCCTTAGCATTGTGACCGAGCGGTCATAATCCTCTAACAGATTTTCCAAATCAAGAACTAAATTCGTTACAGTTTCTCCAAGTTGGTGTTCTAGCCTTTGTTGGACCGACCACCTTGCTAGTCCTCTGACAGCGCCAGCAGTAGCGGGAACCTGCCTCTCCAGCAATGTCATGACTTCGTTAGAAAGTAGATGTCTTGGAGTTGTAGCCACATGGTCTACGCATCCCTGAATGACCTGTAATGCTCTTTCGACTGCTCTATCTAGTAATGAAACAGAATATCCAAGGCTACGAGCATGTTCTAATCTCTCAAGTACAGGTCCTAGTCCATCAAATTGAGCGCCATCTTCTAGCAAAGCTTGTGCTAATGGCTCTTCAGATAGTTTAGCCCGTAAATATTCAGCCTCTTTGATATCTCCAAGCGCTTCTTCATGGGCGATGGCAAGTGCCTCAGCCTGGTCCAGTAAGTTGGATAATTCGGCTTCAGCCTGACCACGTCTTGCACCTAGGTCTCCTAATTCTTTCAGCACTTGTCTTCGTTCATCCATTAATTCTCTCATCTCAGATTGAATCATCATCGAGCGATTTTCTTGTTCAGTGAGTCTGATATGGTCATCTTGAGTTCGGTCTCTAGTTACCTTAGATTCCGCTTCTATCTGGCGTAATGATAGTTGTGCATTGCTAATTTTAGATTCGAGTTCAGATAATTCACCTTGAACTCTTCGATGTCGGCCTCTAGCGGCTTCAACCTGCTCTTCTATCATTCTCTGCCGTCTTTGGTCATCATCAATTCTAGAACGAATACTGGACAATGTTGCAGAATGGGAGTCGATATCACTTGAAAGTGCAGCCTCTTTCGAGGCCATTTCTTCAATTTGAGTCGAAAGTTCAGAACTTGACTTAGAATCTCCAAGCATTTTTGCCAACTCTGCCGCTCTTTGACTCAGTTGGTGTTCTAATTCATTCACTCTCCGAGACAGACGGTCACTTCGAGATTCAGAATTTTCGGAACTAGCCTGTGCGGAGGACAAATCCAGTTGTAATTGGTCAATCGTACGATTATACGCTGTCATCTTTTCTTGAATGTCAGATGTATGCCGGTTCGCTTCGTTAGCGTTTACTTTAGAAGCGTTTTCAGATTTATTTGCAGCCTCAATTGCAACATTCAGTGCAGCAATCTTCTGATTTGCTTCAGATAATTGTAAGTCGGATTTTTCAAGTTTCCTTCTTAGACCATCATCGATACCAGCGGTTTTCTCTATCGTTGCAAGTCCTTTAGATGGAGTTGCTACAGATATGGCGAATTCAACCCGTGCTCTTTCTTTTCTTAACTGAGCCAATCCAATTTCGAAGCCATATAACTGGTCCATTGTCATTTTAATTAGTGCCTGACGTGATTCAGATCTTGTCCTGGTAGTTGATAATTCGCTACAAAATGTTTCTAGATTGAAGTCGGGTACATTACCTGATTCTGAACCTAGGATTGTTCCAACCGGCAATCGGTGTAATTCTAGTACTCTTTTGGATTCACACAATGAATTCATTGCACTAACTATCTTCTTCTTTTTAGGGGCCTGCATTGCAACAGGTACACCCTTTACGAGTGCAATTTTTATTGCTTTAGAGGACTTACCTGCCGATAGGTGGCCAGTTAATTCTTCTTCAACAGCAGTAGTGAGCATCGAGATAATTGCATCTGTACCTCCACGGCCCTCTCTTATGACGTGTCCATCGGATAGTGTTTCACCTTTGGAGCCCATAGTGCTAATTTCACCATCCATCAATGCTGCAATCTGGTTTATCAGTCTGCCATGGTCTACATCAGCTTCTGTCCAAATTGCTAATGCAACATCTCCTGCCTCTGCTAGAAGGAGTGCACCATCACCTGTATGAAGTGTCCAATGGCCAGTTCCATCTAGTCCTAAATCTCCAGCCATAGCCTTTCTGCCCGCTAGAGTTTCCCCTACTTGTGCTGCAAGTAAATCCGCAGCAGCAGGTAGGTCTCCTGCATCATCGATTAACATTCCAGAATCTACTGCGATCCCTCCACGTACCTCAGGCCTAGTAACCAGTTTCGATATAACAGAAGATAAATCTCTCGATAGTAGTCTCTCTAATGAATCTCCAGATCCGAGAAGACCTCGCATGTCTGCACTGTGTTCGAAAACTTCAGGAATAACTTCAGCGATTGCTCCTAGTGCTCCTTTGGACCATGCCTTTGCTATTAATCGATAAGAATCAATTTCAATTTCTTCGAGTCTTACTTTAGCAGCAGAACCGCACAACAATATTTTACCTTTAGCGGGCTCTGCAATCCAGCCTACGACTCTTCCAGCACGAACTATTCTATGTCCGCTAGCGGTTGCCCGGCGACCGACATAGGTTGAGATAGAGCCATTATCAAATGTCATTATAGCTCCGTCACTTACATCGATTTCATTATCAATTATTATTCCATATGGTAAATCGAACATTTCCATCACCTCATAACTGAGTTCAACATTTCAACATCGCATTCAATGGCGTGTCGCCACCTGGCAATTCTGCCACCCGCGCTTCCGGAAACAATCAAACTTGCATCTTCACTCAATCTCGTGAGCAATAGCGTTTCATTTCCTTCAGACCACAATTCCATTCCTCTTCCTACACCTGGGCTTCGTCCGAGTGTTTCCAAGGCTTGTACTATCTGGGTGGCATGTTCTACCTTTGGCGCTAGACCCCTTTTTCCTACTGCGGCGACCAAGCCATCTCTTCGCGAGATGATGTATGCTTGGTCTACCCCTGGTAGGGTCGAGAATCCGGCCAGAATTCGTTGCATCATGCGCTCTCAAGTGGGTTCAGGTGGAAACCGGCTTCAAGAAGTTTGGCTTTCTACAACGCCCGTAGGGCGGTTTGCGTAGTAGATTGATTTTGCCAAGTTGATTTTTCCGCAAGACGGAAATAAGTTGTTTGAATCCAATTGAAAATTTGATTCTCCAATTGAATAATTCAACCGTTCACATCAAGCCAAGAACCTCATGGAATAGCCATGGCCGACCTGTTTGAAGTCCCGAGTTGCGACAAGTGTCGTAATCCGGCTATTCACCATCAGGTATATTCTGGTCGCATGATGTGTGGAGCGCATCTTGCAGAGAGTGTCAGAAAGAAAGTTTCGAAAGCTATGAGGGAACAATTAAAAATTCCCCGAGGCGGAAATTTCACAATTCTCGTAGCGATTTCAGGTGGCAAGGATTCAGCAGTTCTACTGGAGCGTATTCATGAAAATGTAGGCAAACGTAGAGATGTAACAATAGTTGGAGGGTGTGTTGATGAGGGTATTGAAGGATATCGGCCGCCATCACTTGAATGCGCACGAAAGTTATGTGAGAGCCTAGGGGTTAGATTCGAAACAGTATCATACCCCGAATTAGGATTCAACGAAATGGATGAAGTCGTAAAAAAGATTGTAGATTTCAATGATAACAAAACACCTTGCTCCTATTGTGGGGTGTTCCGTCGACAAGGGATCAATCATCTTGCAGAGAGAGTTGGAGCGGATGTTATTGCTTTAGGCCACAACTTAGATGACATGGCTCAAACAATTATGATGAATATGCAAAATGGAGATATTGAGCGAACAGTACGCTTAGCTCCTCACACAACAACTCCTATTGAGGGAATGGCGCCTCGAATAGTTCCATTACGTTGGGTGCCAGAACAGGAAGTTCATCTATATGCAATTCATAAAAAACTACCAATTCACCATGAGGAATGTCCTCATGGCGAAGGGGCTCTTAGATTCAAGCACCGTGAAACGATTGCTATGATGGAGGCTGATGTACCTGGAACTCGTCATGGATTGCTTAGAATGGCCGATGACATCAAGAAATTACATGCGAAAGCAGGTGGTCTAAAACCATCTAATCCAATCAATTGTCCTCAGTGTGGACAAATGTGTAGCGGTGCCATTTGTAAAGCGTGTGAAATGAAAGAGCAAATGAAATAATCAGACTCGTCGCCTAAGTTTTTCCATAAACCCATCCGCTAGTCCTAGCGATTCTAATGCATCATCTATTCTTCCTACTTTGTGAGCATCTTTGGCTAAAGATATCGCTTCTTCAGTCGACCTTCGATCTTCATCATCTAATTTGATTCCACTAGCCTCACACTGGTTGCGTAAAGGTTCCCATTCTTCCAAAACGAATTGTAATAATTCATTGGCCTCATCACTAGCCTTTCCTTGCGAGTCTAGTTCTCTTGTTAATCTCTCAAGTAGTGTTGCAGCATGTGTCCATTCAAGGGAGTCTGTTGCTCTCTCAATTTCAAGTAACCGTGCATCCCAATCGGAAGCATCTTCTCTTTCTGACCAACGAGAGATTAGGTGTACCTTTTGCCTAAGTGCACGTCTAATATCATCCATTGCTTCTCTTTCTGCCACAATCTCTCTAACTATTCCCGTCTGACAGCCCTTTGGCTTGCGGATGATTGCCATCTTCTAGTGATGCTTCTGCCCTTTCTAGGCGCTCTTCAAGTCCTTTTTTATTCAGGCCATCTGCCGATTTCAATTGGCGAGCAGCCTCTTTAACAGAATCTTCAGCAATTACCATAGCATCTCCAGAAGCAGATAACTGGTCTGGAATTACCATTGCAAATTCGTATGCTTCCTTTGGCTTTTCAGAATTCAATTTCTTTCTGGCATCTAGAAGCAATTCTTCAAGGTTTTCTGGGGGATGCTTGGCTTTAGCAAGTAAAGCAGAACCTTCTCTAATTACAGATTCGGCTTTGCCCCACCACTCTATGATTTCATTTGCACGCTTCTTGGCTTCTCGAAACAGAATTTCTCCTTCACGAAGACTTCCCAACTCGACTTCTCTTTGACCCATATCCCAGGCTTTTCGAGGGCGCTTTACTATTGGAGCGATTTCTTCCGCAGTGGTAATTGCTGCTAATGAGTCCGCCTTTATTGCCTCAACATCCCCAGCTAAGGAAAGAGACCTCTCGATGTCTTCATCAGCCTCGTCTAGCAAACGCATTCCCCATTTAGGGTCACGGGTGACCTTCTTCTCTAGCAGTCATTACCAAACTAGCCGCTTGGTCAACTGCACTACCTTTGCTTTTCAGAACTAAAACGTAAGTTTCTAACGCATTCAATCGGTTATCAAATTCTTTTCTCAACGGACGAGAATCATCACTTCCATACCAATCTAGTGTGGCTAGGATAATTCCTAGTCCACAGAGTGCTAATTGTATGACAGATGAGTTGTATTCCATATCGATTGATCCAAGTAATGAGATTTGCCAAAACACAACCAAATATCCC
>CASICT010000007.1 GCA_949373265.1 Candidatus Poseidoniaceae archaeon
TGAAGACAGGATTATCGCATCCCCACTTGGTGGAGCGAACCTTACACTAATGATTACTAATTTAGGAACTTCAACCGACACTTTTGTAGCAAATATCAATAATTCTCAAGTGAGTGATTGGTTTACAGTGAGTGTTGATAGATTGTCAGTTAACTTGGATGCTGGTCAATCAGGAACTATCACAATCTCGGCAAGGGAAATCGCAGGAGGCGCACCTGTTTCTGGAAGTGAACTTGCAATTACAGTCACGAGTACTGATGACTCTACAGTTATGGATTCACTAATAATTGACATAATCCCACAGGTTGCTAATGGACTTATTACTGTAATCAGCGACGATGATAATGCAGCGCCAGGGGACAGAATTAACGGTAATGTGATAATTACTAATTTGGGGACTGCTACTGATTCAATGATGATTAACACCGTAGAAATGGATTGCAATTTAGATGGAGGAATGGTTGAATTAGCACCTAGTATGTCATCTACGCCGATTCCATGGTCTTGCACTATAGGTGAAGGAGAAACCGCTGGAGCGAAAGCATTGACATTTAGACTAACATCTACTGCGCGTTCAGACATGGTAATTACCGCAAGTGAATCATACACAGTAGAACCTATTTGGTCTGATAAAGTCATATCATTCACATTTGACAATAATGACCTTGTATTTGATGAAAGCATTGAACAGCAGACTATTTCACTAACTATTTGCAATGAAGCTAATACATATGTAGAAGGTAATTTAGAACTCATTGGTAAAAACGAGCCTCAAATGGATGCTACGTTTTACCGATCTGGTGAAACTGGAATGAACTCAACCTACACTCTGTCTAGCAATGGTTGTCAAGATTTCCGATTAACACTCACCCCATTATACATGGATGGTTTTGAAGTAGTGTTAGTTGTTCATTCGGTTAGCCAAGTAGAAGGGCAAACTGTTAGGGATGAATCTTCAGACTTACGAGCAAGTGTAGCAGGGCCTCACCTACCACCGGATGGATTGAATTTAGGAGTCCTTGAACTGAGCAATAAGAATTCATTGATTCTGTTATCATCCGGTTGGATTCTTTCACTATTGATGTTAGCTTATATCAGATTATTTAGGAAGACTACAATCGTTGAAGAGGAAGAAGAGGAAGAGGAAATTCCTCTTGGTCCAAACGAGGTTCGAATCGACGAGTATAACAAAGTTACATGTTGTTCATGTGAAGCACGTTTAGGAGTTCCAGAAGACAGTGAACCACCATTCAGATTCACTTGTCCAAAGTGTGAAACGAGAATCCGTGTAGTCGAATAATTATCTCTTCTGAGCAAATAGAAGGAAGGCAGTATGGCCGAATGGTCCGTTAACAGGTCGCATACCACCTTTCGATGCAGTACCCCATTCCCTTTCCATTAACTCACCAGCCCATTCTACTATCAGACCTGACTCTTCGCATGATTTCCAGCATTTTTCTAATTGTGAAGTAGTAGGTGCATAACAAGCGATTCTTCCTCCAAAGGCTAGTTTGGGAGCGCATGCAGCGATTGCAGGTGAATGCACAGGCATATCGAGAATTATAGCATCAAATTCCAGATCTGGAACGACTTCTTCCACCATTCCTTCAATGTGAGTATGTTTTGGAAATTCAGAAAAGCAGTCACTCGCTCTTGAAAGATTTATCAATCCAATTTCTGCATGTTCTGCTCTAGGTTCTGCAGTTACTAAGTGTCCTGAATTACCGAGGATTCTGGCTAGGTGTAAAGAAAGGCCGCCAGAACCTAAACCCGCTTCAAGTACGACATCTCCAGAACCAATCCCTAAGCGAGTAATAAACGAGCCTGCGTCTTTAGAAGAAATTGTCTGAGCACGTCTAGCCATTCCTGCGATTAACTCTGGTAATCTGGTAGGCATTCTTGTCAAATATTTTTGGCCAACTAATACCTCTTCCCCAACACCTATATCGGCTAGTAGTGTAGCGGTATTTAGCACACCCAAACCCTTGTGTTTAGTGACCTCATCTTTCAGTTCAACAATATGAATCCGGCCCTCTGTTTCCATCAGGGCTGCATACTCTGCCATACCTCTGCGAGGGGGAATATACCAAGAACGATTCGCATGATTAGCCGCCTCACCCCCCGTAGGGGGGAAGGGACGCCAACAGCACATCTTCAAATACTATGTAAGTAAACCAAATCTTATGAACAATATACGTATGTATGCATTTTCCATAGTGGCATTGATGCTTTTGAGTATCTCTGCCTCATTCTCCGGATTGATTGCACAAGACGATAATACAACAATTGAATTGGCAGATTCGCCAGTTGAAATGGAAGCTACAAGCCCTGGTCACCCGGTATTCGCAGAATACATGGGTGCACATTGGTGTGGACCCTGCATTTCAGCTACAAATAATTTGAAAGGTTTGTACAACACTAATGGAGGAGGAGGAACCCAATCCTCAGATTTTACTTTCGTATCATTTTGGGAATCTCAATCATCAGGATGGCCTGCTGATTCTCCAATCAATCGCAGAAGCCACATCCAAAACGCTCCTGGATACACCGGTGGAATACCAGTTACGGTCTTTGGCGATGCACCATCCGGCACATACTACACTGTAGGTGGGCAATCATACGACAGTTACTACCAAAATGGTGGAAACATGCAGAACGCAAACGATTACGCATTATCTGTTATTCAATCTCAAAACGGCCTTAACATGGACATAGAAATCACCGCTGTTTACAGCGGATCAGGCTCAAAGAACGTATACCTTTACGCAGCAGTAACTGAAGAAAAGGGATACGAACCTTACTCAGCAGGCGGTGGCTCAGACCACCCACCAAATTTGTGGAAAAAGTGGCTACTCAATAACGGAAACAGTGGATTCGAGACATTTGCATTAACATCAGGTACACCAGTGACCAAAACTTGGACAGTACCAGTTTCAACCGCAAGAGCAGTAAGCGGAATAAGTTCAGTTGACAACTTCCTCACCGTTGCAGCATTATTGGATGGAGATCACACCTCTCATCGTAATGTAATATCTGCAGCAGATTCAAACATGGCTCCAACTATCGACATTGGAGTCAAGACATTAACACTTGATAATCCAAGTGCTCCAAATGGAGGATATATCAATGGAGATGTTCTAAATCTGCAAGCTACTATTGTCAACAATGGAGTTGATGCTTACTCTGACGGTGGAGATGTTCGTTTCTTCTACAAAGATGGAAACACCAAGAATTACGTCGGTTCAACCAGTTCCCTTACCAATTTTGCAAATAGCGGAGACACACAATCTTTCTCTAGCCAGATAGATACTACAAATCTGCCAGCAAGTGCTTACCAGACCTCATTCGGAGTTGAAATCTCGAATCTGATTGCAGATAAATCAGGTAGTAACAATGTTGGAACTGAAATTGTAGCACATGACTTAGTTCCTGTAGCACGTAGCGCACAGGTGATTGGGGATAATCAGATTGAGAGAGGCGATAACTTCCTCATCGAAGCAAAGACTACTTTCAACGATGCCGTGGATGTGAATACATCATTCTTCACGTTTGATGTTGCGGTTTCACCAGCAGGAATGGAACAGTGGATTAGTGGAGACTTGATAGTTGCTGATGGTCTAGTCTACCAAGAGGGAACTAACAATGAGCACCGAGAATACCTAGTTAAGCCAGGAATGGATATGGGTGCAGGATTATATGATATCCGTGCTCGTTCTATTGATTCACGAATGCAAACCAGTGATTGGAAGATTACAGAAGATGCTTTCGAACTCAAAAACGCACTACCTACAATTACCTCAGAACCGGTACCTACAGTAAAGGTTGAGACTTCAACTAAGGTTTCCATCATTAGCAATGTAAATGATGCAGAGACAGAATTGAGCGAACTAACAATCACGAGCGATAGTCCACACTTTGTGGCATGGTACCCCGCTACTGAAGAAATTGAAGTGTACTTTGGTAATATTCGATATGTCAATGGACAACCAACAGCAACTGGTATTGAAATCGCAGTGAATGATGGCACTGATACTTCCTTTGGTACATTGCTCTTCAATGTAATAGAAAACGGACAACCTAGATGGAATGGTGTTCCTAAACAGTATGTTGATGAGAACTCAGCCGCTTCATTGAGCCTGATATCTTTCGTAACGGACACTGATAGCGAAGGAGTTTCAATTCCGGCTGATGAATTAACACTAGCAATTGTTGAAAATACCAATCCTGAATTACTCAATATAGGATTAAATGGATTCACACTGAACTATGAAACAACGGATGAAGACATCAATGGTCAAACTGTTATCACTGTGCGTGCAAGCGATGGTGAGCAGTACGCTGACCAAATGATTACTATTGAAATCAACCCAATTAACGATGCACCTCGCTTGGACCTATCCGAGTTTGAAGGACTTCGATTAAAGGCAGGAACTCAAAAGGTCATCTTCCTGAATGAGATCCTTACAGACATTGATGGAGACATCAACCAAGTATCGGTTTCTGCAAGCAACCAAGTTCCAGGCGCTGCTCGTGTAAATTTCGTCGATAACACCTTGACATTAATTTGGGATAATGATGGTCTGCAAACAGTCACTATCCAAGTTGAAGACCGTTATGATTCTAACATTTACACTCTTGTTGTTGATGTATACGATAGTATACCCCTACTAGTGGGTGAAGGCGGAGATGCTGAAGTTCTCTTAACCGTTGGTAACATATACATCAAGGAAGTTCCAGAGGTTACAATGTTCTTGAATAAGGATGATGTTACTATTACTTCACTAACAACAACATGGCAACTTTGTAACGCCGTTAGTGGAATTTGTTCTCTTAACATCATAAATGAACATGACATAACCTCTAAATCCTCAGGATGGACATTCGACCCAATGAACGGCCAGATAGATGAAAATGGAATGCAGTACAAAGATTACGTTACTGTTGCCAAGATTGTTGCAATAGCATCAAATGGTGAGAAGTATGAATTTAAGGGCACTAATTTGAAGTGGACCGCTGAAGATAATGCTCCAGGGCCAGAAAGTATGTCTGAAGAAGAAGTGATAGAACTAGTAGCTGAACTTGATGAAGCAATTGCTACTAAGAAAACTCAACTTGAAGGTATGGACAAAGAGTCCACAGAATTCACAGAAGCTAATTCAGAACTCGAGGAATTAGAACTTGAGCGTGATGCAGCATGTGGATTCACCACTTGCGAAGAAATAAATGCTGGTGGATCAGGAGATGAATCCTCTGGACTTAACCTAACAATAATTGGAATTGTAATGGGCATAATCATCATCTCACTATTGGGTGGACTACTATTCATGCGTGGAGGAAATAACGGTGGCCCGGAACAGATGGTTGATTGGGCAAACGAACTTCCAGCAAATGATGCTGTTGCAAACTCAATGTATGGAGGAGCACAGGAGATATTCCAGCAACCAGTAGCCCCGGCACCTCAGGTAGCCCCGGCACCTCAGGTAACTCAAGCCCCGCAAGGTGCACTCCCATTACCTCCTGGTGGACTTCCAGCAGGATGGACAATGGAACAGTGGGCGTATTACGGCCACCAATACCAGCAGTGAGGCATGAATTCTAGTCTTTGAAGGACCTATGGGTCCAGCCAAACGGCTAAAGGGTACTGGGTAGGAGGAATTGTTGTGGCCGAAGAGGAAGTTGTCGAAACGCCAGACTCTGACGAAGAGGAAATGGTCACTATTTGGAGTCCAGAAGCAGCAGACAATATTGAGATTAATTCTACTCCAGTTGATGAATGGGTTCGAAGTGTCGATTTCAAAACAACAGAACAAGTTCCTATTCCTGAGAGGTTAGTGGACCAAGTAATTGGTCAAGATGCTGGCTCAATTGTCATTAAGAAAGCGGCTGAACAAAGGCGCCACATGATGATGATAGGAGACCCTGGAACTGGGAAATCAATGCTTGCAAGGTCGATGACTGAACTACTCCCTGACGATCAACTCGAAGATATTCTCTGTTATCCTAATGATGATGATGAAAATGAGCCAAGAGTACGTACAGTTCCTGCCGGAAGAGGCGATAGAATTGTTAAGACTCAAAAGGAAGCTATTCGAATTCAAAAAGAAAAGAGCCAGAAGATGTTGATGATTGGGTTTGTGGCTATTGCATTCTTACTTGCTGTTGTTGCAATTCAAAGTGGAGATATCTTGACACTACTGTTCGGAATGCTACTACTAATGTTTGGATATATGTTCTTGCGCTCACGCATGGGGGGTTCTGAAGAAGGGCGTATTCCAAAGGTATTGGTAAAACACCAAGGCCAAGATCCACCTCCATTTGTTGATGCTACTGCTACACTATCGGGTAGTTTACTAGGAGATGTAAGGCACGACCCTTTCCAA
The DNA here is from genome assembly GCA_949373265.1 of Candidatus Poseidoniaceae archaeon. Next base: position 6,381 of record CASICT010000007.1, read on the forward strand.
AGTGGAGGAATGGAAACCCCCGCCCACGACAGAGTTGAACCAGGTGCAATACACCGTGCACATGGTGGAGTATTGTATATTGATGAAATCAATCTACTGAGGCTTGAAGAGCAGCAGGCATTACTAACCGCAATGCAAGAGAGAGCATTCCCTATCTCTGGACGTTCAGAACGCTCCAGTGGTGCTCTAACAAAGACAGAGGCTGTACCATGTGATTTCATTCTAATCGCAGCGGGCAATTTAGATGCGATTCAGGGAATGCACCCTGCTCTTAGAAGTCGTATCAGAGGATATGGATACGAAGTGTATGTCAATTCATACATGCCAGATACTACTGCTAACCGTCGTCGTTTGATTAGATTCATTGCCCAAGAAGTTCGAAGAGACCTTGGCACCTCGAGAGAAATTCCACATTTCGATCGCTCTGGTGTCGCAGTTATTCTCAGAGAAGCACAACGACGTGCTGGAAGAAGAGGGAAACTCTCACTCAGGTTACGTGAACTGGGTGGGCTGGTACGAATAGCCGGAGACTTGGCTTGTGAAGAGGGTGCGGAATTAACTACATCTCGACATGTATTAGCCGCACGTAATATTGCTAAACCCCTTGAGCAGCAAGTTGCAGACAGAATGATTGAGAGGCGCCAAGAGTACTCACTGGTTGTCAACTCAGGTAATCGAATTGGTCGGGTAAATGGATTGGCTGTTCTCGGAGCAGATTCTGGACTTTCAGATTACAGTGGTATTATGCTACCAGTGGAAGCACTGGTAACCCCATCACTATCTAGTGGTGGAAGAGTATACGCTACAGGTGGTCTTTCTGACCTTGCTAAAGAAAGCGTAACCAATGTAAGTGCAGTAATAAAGAAATTGACCGGTAAGGATATTTCAGATTATGACATTCACATTCAGTTTGTAGACACACATGGAGTGGATGGAGATTCTGCATCGATTACAATCGCTACGGCGATCATATCAGCATTGGAGAATATTCCAATTCGCCAAGATCTTGCTATGACAGGAAGCCTTTCGGTTAGAGGAGAGGTTTTGCCTATTGGTGGAGTTACTGCTAAAATTGAATCTGCTGCAAAATCCGGAATAAAAACTGTAATCATACCTCGGGCTAATGAACAGGACGTATTACTTGACAAGCAGTACGAACATATCGAAATCATTGCAGTAGATACCTTGGATGAAGTAATGCAACATGCATTGCTAGGTGACAAAAAGACAAGTCTAGTCGAGCGTTTATCGGCCGTCATAGACCGTCTAACACCTGAAGTCGCTCCAAATAGTCAACTCTCCTGATTATAATGATTGATGGCCAACTCCTTAGGAGTGCAATGTAATATGTCTAATTCATTGGTGAAATATAATTTATTAGAGTTGGGTAACATATCAAGTACGCGTTTGTTTTGTAACGCATTATGGGAGACAATGTTCAGTTGGGAGTTAGCCCTTCGTTCCATAGAAGAATAGCAACCATTTCTAACGCAGCAATACTGCTACTCGTATTCTGTTTGGCAATGATTCATCTTGAATCTGTGTTAAAGCCATTTTTCATTGCATTGGGCATTTATTTTGTCCTTAAGCCGGGTGCTGATTGGCTATCGAAAAACAATTTCCCTGTATTCTTATCATATCTAACGATGCTTTTACTGTTTATTTTAATCATTACATCTGCTGCTTTCTTCGCTTGGTCTCAGGCACAGGGTTTGATTGAAGATGAAGACCGTCAAGAAGATTACAACGATAAATTAGACCATAAATGGAAGAAACTCAAGAATGTTCCAATCATTGGTCCTGCCATAAAGGAGGCAGTGACAGATGACGGAGGAACTCTAGGTAGTGATTTACAAGATATTGGAATCGGTTCAGGAGGTTCGGCCACTGACCTCATAGCCTCGGTTCTAAGTGAAGTAGGCGCTGTAATCACCACTAGTGTCACTGTTCTGTTCTTCTTGATATTCATCATATTCGAAGCACATCTTTTGCCAGGAAGGATAGAAAGAGCTTGGCCTGGAAGTTCTAAAGGCCGGGTTGATGTTATTCAAAGTCAAATTGAAGAGGGTATCAATACTTACATCATTGTGAAAACAGGATGTGGCCTTGGTAGCGCTGTTATTGCAGCTTTGATATTGTTCATATTTGGAATTGATTTGTGGTTTGTGTGGGCTGTAATGACATTCATTCTCAATTATGTCCCCTACATTGGGTCACTGATTGCTACCATTCCACCACTTATTCTGGGTCTGATTTTATTGAAACCTCTTGCATTACTAGCACTAACAATTCTGTTATTGCTAAATCAGCAAGTATGGGGTAATTACATTGAAACAAAATGGGCAGGAAGGGCTCTAGACTTGTCCCCTGTAGTACTCTTGTTGATTACAGCATTCTCATTCTGGCTTTGGGGAATTGTTGGAATGATTCTTGCAGTGCCGCTCTTTGTAATAGTAAAGATTGTTCTTGAGAATATCGAAGAGACACGGCCTTTGGCAATCATGCTTTCAGAAAGAGCACCGACTTTAGAAGAGGCATGGCAAGATGCCCTCAAGGATGGCATTCTATCTACTGGTGAATTCCATAAGTTGTCAGAATTACAAAAGACATTAGGTGTTTCAGATAATGAAGTTACTCGGATTGCAGGCAGGTCTGCTGCTATGACTATTCTAAAGCGAGGCAGAGCGAGAGTCAATGAAATTGAATTCGTCCTTGGCTCAGCGATTGGTACCACACACTATTCAGAAATTGAACAGTATTTGAAACCAGGTAAAATCTCAAAGATACTACGAAATAGTCTTGATGAGTTAGTAGATACTCTTACTGATGAATCAGAAGAAGAGTGATTACAAAGTTTCACGAAGTAGTTTCTCTAACTCAGTATTGATCATTAGAATCAATGTACCGAACTCTGGTGGAATGTTTGGGTCCTCATACAAATCTTCGAGTTTTGCTTGAGTAATAGCAATACGAACATCCATCTGTTTCGATTTATTCAATAGCCATTGCTCACAAGCATCCTTTGCTCCTTTGCGAATGTTTCGCGGAACTTTAGGATCATCAATTTGATTGATAACTGTAGCGATTTGGAGCAACTTTGTATCTATGTCGGACATATGTTACACCTGCACAAAGACTCGTGCAATTGGTGCTCATGTGTGTCGGCTTTAAGGTGATTGCCGCTATCCGTTGGGCATGGATTCTGCTGAGGTTATCTCCTGGACTCGTTTTTTGGTCTTATTCAGCGCACTTGGAATAGCGGCTTGGATGGACCACAAGGAAAGAAGAGTCCCAAATGAGTTTTGGATAGTTTGGGCAAAACCGGCAATTTTCTTATGGTGTTTAGACCTACTAGTTGCAGAAGCAGAATGGTATGTATTTGCCACAGCAGCTGGAGTTGTAGCGTATGCTTCAATCGCAATAATCGGCAGACCTAGTCTCAAGGACATCGCATCAGGTGCACGATTGGATATTGCGGTATCAGTTTGGTACGTGGTTGGAATAGTAGGTGTAGTTCAGGGTCTATTACTACACACTAACGAAAGTCTTCTTTCATTGATATCTGGTGATGCCAGTACCGAGGCTACGATTTGGTGGTCTACCTTTGCAGTGATGATCCCCTTGGTTTTGGTTGACCTAGCCTGGAGGATGCGTTTAATCCACGGAGGAGCAGATTGTAAAGGATTGATGTGGGTAGCGATATTAGTTCCATCATGGTCGAGTATCCCCTTGATTTATGACAAATCAATGGACATTTCAGTAATGGCAATGCCACCTGCTATTGCTTTACTTGTGTGGGGCGGTTTTGCATTCCTAATATTACCAATAGTAATGATTGTTAGGAATTTAAAGGATGGTCAAATGAATATTCGTTTGATTTGGCATGCTGAAAGAATGAATATTGATAATGTCCTAGATTCACACGTGTGGCTTCTAACAACAATAGCAGATATGCCAAGTGGTGAGAAGAAAATCATCCACCGGACTAGAGCGCCAAGAAGAACTCCAACTGCCGAGAAATTGATGCAAGAGATTGAAACACTCAAAGAAAATGGAGTAGAAAAGGTTTGGATTACTCGTAAGTATCCATTGTTAGTATTCTTATGGCCTGCAACAATACCACTGATATTGATAGGTGGGCCAATGGCATACATCATGCCATTATTAGGACTATAATCAACTGCCCTTGCGCTCAATATTCTTTGCACGTAGGCCTTTGTATCCACATTTGCGGCATGCCGCTGCACGGACAGCATTACGTGCATTGCACTTCATGCATATTTTACGGTGAAGCAAACGTGCTTCAGCCTCTGGGAATCGAGCCATAACTCGCCGACCCACTTCCTGTATTTAATCCAAACCCGTAACAAACTACCCTCTGTTTGAAGGACCGCGGCCCCTTAGAGGATAATGTGCGTATCATCAGGTTACCTGGAATCCATCATGATGCGAACGCAGTCATCTTTGCTGGAAGTGAATCTACAATCTTGGTAGATGCGGGAACCACGTGGTACCAAATGCTCCAGAGTGAAAGGATATCTGGACACCTTGGAGAGGGAAATAAGCTAGACAGGATATTGCTTACTAGCCGTAGATATCCATTTTCAGGTGGCGCTAAACATATTTCCCAAACATACGGGGAGATTCCAATTGGCATACATAGTGACGCTGTTTCTGTAATGGAAACTGGTGATTTTTATTCAACTTGGGCGAATCGATATGATTCTGATATGCCAAGTACGACTTGTGAATCTGTATCCCAAGGTGATGTTTTCGCCTTAGGCGACGGTGAATTATTTGCTCTTTCTTTACCGGGACATTGTACAGACGGAATGGGATATTTCGAAAAACAAAGAGGTGTTTTGGTTGCAGGTGCTGTATTGCCCCGTGCCGATAATCCATGCAGATGGGACATGCCCGGAGGGAATCTACCCGAATTGATTACTTCACTCAAAACAATTTGTGATTTATCACCAAGCAGTATAGTTCCAGCAAGGGGGCCCACTATCAAGGGAACTGACAGAATAGATGAAGTTTTGAATCAGCATCTAAACTTCCTAGAGGAGTGTCAACAAAATGATGGAGCAGTCCCTAGGAGTTGGCCAAGACCTGCTCGAACTGCTTATTATCTTGTATCGGACCCACCTTGGCCATTACTTGAAAAGGAAGTTTCAAGCGACAACTAGTGATTTTTGCCCGGTCCAACTGATCACTTTACGTTCCCAACCCTGTTGAATGTGAAGATCCTGTCCTATTATTCGCAAGGCAGAAGCAGGACCATCTAGTTCAAACAGATTTACTACTCGGTTTGGAACATTCGTTCCGACGAGATGAACCGAGCCATCTTCACAACCAACTAGAATACTCTCTCCGCTAATAGATGATGAGCACAATGAGCGAACCATTGAATCCCCAACTACGAATCTATCGATTAATTCCATCTTTGAAAGAGAGATAAGATTCACTCCCCCGTAATCGTCTCCGACTACGACTCTGTCAACCATTCCTCTTGGTCCAACCAAGCCAAGTAATACACTGGCTTGGGCCTCTATTTTCACTCTCTTTTGCTTACCATCTTTTGGCTTCCAAACAATAGTTGCATCATCCATAGCAACTACGCAACCATCGGCTGTAACCATCGAGCGAATCACCGTTCTCAATTGTCTCATGACAACTGAATTGTCGGCCTTAGGTCCTCATTCATTTTGGGGACCCTTTCGCTGAAAGTGAAAGTGAACAATCAGTAATGTGGAGTGCTGCTGTCTTCCTTGTTATCCTTCTTCCATGTCTTGTAGCAACTCTTGCACACTCGCACACGGTTCTTCCTTACTGTGAATCCACCTTCGCCCCAAGTTTCAATTCCATTCTCTTGACTTAGAGATCGGCCACCCATGTGTTTGTCAGCAAACCCATCACAACTTGAGATACAGCATGGGATTTCACCTGGCTTCTCCACTTTCTTGCTTTTGCTATTCTTACGAAGACTAGATGGAATCTTTACCTTGCGTTGGACACTATTGGTTCGGCGACTCATAGCACCATGCGGAAGTAACGCACAAATGAATATATCCTCAGTTTCGACTAGATTCGCCTAGAGTATTGAACAGTCCGTCTAGAAGGCGAAGCAATCCACGCAGTGTAACTTCAGAGATTTTAGCAACTTTGCAGATATCTGCCTGAGTACGCTTGTGGCCGGATTCTAATGCTGCTTTGTAGATTAGTGCCGCCGCCACTCCAGTTGGCCTCTTACCTTGCCAAATCTGTTCATTAGGCTGCAGAACCGACCACAGATGGTCAAGTTGGAGTTGCGTATTAGGAGGGAGCTTCAAATCGCTAAGATAGCGACCAAAATACTCGGTTGGCGAGGTTATCTTGTGCATATTGAATTTGCGTGAGATATGACGTATCATTCGCGAAAGTTCCTTCTCATTTACTTCAAATGTGTTTGCAATATCTGGTATCTGACGAGGTATTCCTTCATTACGGGCAACTAAGTAAGTGCATGCAGCAGTAACTCCGGCAATAGAACGGCCGGTTACGAACCCTTCGTGAGAGAGTAATTTGTATAGTCGACATACTTCTTCTTGCATCGACTTGTGGAGTCCAGACTTGTCACGAATCGTTTGATTAGCTTTGACCAAATTACGTGTATTGCTCTGTCGAGTCTTAGAACGCTCATCGATAGTTCGGCGGCGGCGCCAGTCACGGCGGCCCTTTGCAGACATACCGTACCTTCCTGCTGCCCCAGAGGTTAGGTCGGTAGTGGCAATGGATGTATTTAGGCCACGATCGGCCAAAGTGTAAGTTGCTGGAGCGCCAACACGGGAACGGTCGGTTGTGTTGTCATGGTTTGTCCAATCCGCCCCAGGGTCGATACTATTCTCTTCAACTACAACTCCACATCCACCACAGCATACTTCCCCACGGGTCAAATCACTTTGCCAATCAATGACTCCACACTCATCACAAGGTGATGTATGGCCGGTCAAAACTCGGCGCTGTGGGCGTGATGCCCCAAGGCCCCCACGGGCTATGTTGTTACGTTGCATATTCTTCTTCTCATCCGCTTGGCGGCGGGTCGGTTCGTCTTGTACCATGTCTTCTCAACTCCGAGTTATGTAGTAGTTCCACGAGTTAATAAAGATATTGGTGGTCTGCCCACTTCTGTAAGCCAGACTGCAGACTAAACCATTCATTTCTCTCGTGAACAATAGTTATGCCCAGCCGGAGTATTTAAACCCGTGGTTTTTATGATTCTTAATCTGTGATTGAATCACTAAAACAAGAACTAATCATAACTCTAAATTCATCTGATAATGGCGAAAAACCAACAATCGCCAGTGTTTTTCTGGGCGCATAGTTCATGCACTCTATGCACTGGGACACCAATGGGAATACAATGTCAGCCACGGTAGTACTAGGTGCCCAATGGGGAGATGAAGGCAAAGGAAAGCTCGTAGATCGACTAGCAGAGACCGCTACGTGGGTCGCTCGGTTCCAAGGTGGAAACAATGCAGGCCATACTGTTGTGCTAGGAGATAGAGTACTCAAATTCCATCTACTTCCCTCAGGAATTACTAGAGAAGATTGTGGATTGATACTAGGGGATGGCATGGTAATCGACCCCTGGGTGCTAGACAAGGAACTCAACGATTGGGCCGCAGGAGGAAGTAAAGACCCATCTGGTGAACGATTATTCATATCAAACAGAGCACATATCATCCTACCATACCACACTTATATCGATGGTCAAGACAAAAAAATTGGTACGACGGGAAGAGGAATTGGACCAGCATATGCAGACAAAATCAACCGCATAGGGCTTCGATTTGCTGACTTGCCTTACTGCGATTTCGAAGAAATGGCATCACGCCAAAATAAATCATTAGAAAATGCAGGATGCAACCAAAGAGTTAGTTCTTCAGAACTTGAAGAACAAATTGGATGGATCAGAGAACGCTTTGACACTGCTATTACCGACACTGGAATACTACTCGATAACGCACTGAAGATGGGTGAACGGATTATCCTTGAAGGTGCTCAAGGCTGCCTACTCGATATTGACCAAGGTACATTCCCATTCGTAACCTCATCCATTACTTCACGAGGAAACGCAACTCACGGTGCAGGAATACACCCCGGACACGTTGACAATGTCATTGGAATCACTAAAGCATACATTACACGAGTAGGAAATGGTCACATGCCAACCGAATTATTTGACGAGGACGGAGACCACCTTGGCACAGTTGGTCATGAATTTGGCACAACAACAGGCCGCAAACGCCGTTGCGGATGGTTCGATGCAGTAGTTATGCGCCACGCTAATCGCATCAATGGATTCACCGAGATTGCACTGACAAAGTTAGATGTTCTTGGAGGGTTAGATGAAATCAAAGTTTGTGTAGGCTACAAGATGGGAGATACAGAAATCAACGAGATGCCTGCAAGTGCTATCGCATTAGAAGAATGTGAACCAATTTACGTAACAATGCCTGGCTTCCCGTCTCAAACATTAGATGAGTGGTTATCCATCGCCCGTAATTGTAATTCACGTGGCATGGGATTCACAGGACTACCTGCAGCTGCTCAGAACTATATTAGCAAAATAGAGTCTTTACTTGGGGTATCTATCTCCTCAGTTGGCCTTGGCCCCGATAGGGATGCCACGGTTGACCGCGTGTGAATCCTCAAAAGGGAGAAACCTACCCGGGGGAAATAGGGGCGCTTAGCTCAGTTGGAAGAGTGCTTGGTTTGCAACCAAGATGTCGGGGGTTCAAATCCCCCAGCGTCCACCAACCCTAACCTAATTGGCGTTTCACGCAGTATGCGAGAACACCAGTTTTCACAACTACTTGACCACTAACATTGATGGTGAGAACGATGGTCGTGTGTTTTATGGTCGAGATGCCAATCTTGGGAAGCCGTGTTAGAATCGAGGTAAACGGGCCCGCTGGTTCAACTACCCACGAAGGTGTTGTTTTGCCAGGAGCTGGTGCAGACCACCTCACTATCAAGTTGGTAAATGGATACAATGTGAGCCACCCTCTTTCGATGATTTCATCATTGGATTGCTTAGAGGACCCTTCACCAAAATCAAAAGCATCGATCACAATTGAACAGAATTCAACACTTCCAAAGGTTACCATCGTCCATACAGGTGGAACTATTGCCTCTAAAGTAGACTATGCAACCGGTGCCGTAATTGCCAGATTTGAGCCTGAAGAGTTGCTTGCAAGTGTTCCAGAGATTCTTGAAATTGCAAATATTGAAACTGTTAAAATTGGAAATATGTGGTCTGATGACATTAGACCCATACACTGGAACCAGATGATTGCAGCATGTCAAACTGCATTTGATTCAGGCTCCGCTGGTGTAGTAATAACTCATGGAACAGATACACTGCACGTCAGCGCTTCAGCACTATCATTTGCCTTTGCAGGAAAAGGTGGCAGGCCAGCTGGAAGAATTGTTTTTACAGGCTCACAGCGATCTTCGGACAGAGCATCATCCGATGCAACTGAGAACCTGATTTCAGCGGTATATTGGGCGGCAAATGGTCCACCTGTTACCGGTGAAGGTGATGCGGCAGTAACTGTAATGCATGCTAATTCAGGTGACGGGTTATGTGCAGTAAGTCCAGGGGTTTGTGTCAGAAAGATGCATTCGACCAGAAGAGATGCATTCCAAACTGTAAATGGGAACGTGTTGGGAGAAATTACGATTACTCGAGAGGGACTTAGCCATACCTCCATCATAGGACAACAAACCAGAACTCCTAGTGCTCCCTCAAATTATGACCCAAGCATAAAAATCGCACAATTTATTTCGGGACCTCACCTACACGGTGACTTGTTGACGGCGGCAGAATCGGCTGGATATTCTGCGATTATCATCCATGGTACTGGACTGGGCCACCTCCCTATCGAAAACTCAAATGGTGATGCCCCAGAGAATGAGGAATTATCAAAGATTGTTAAATCGTGTAATATTCCGATCATAATTGCCAATCAATGCATCAATGGCCCTGTTGATTTGAATGTATATTCCAAGGGAAGAGTACAGCAGGAACTCGGAATATTAGGCCATGGCTCAACATCCTCACCCGAAGCACTGCTAGCCAAAGTTCACTGGGCTTTGTCCAATCAATTAGACTTGCAAATTCTAACTGAAAATCTCTGTGGAGAGAATGAAACTTCATTGAGGTCTTAACCGCTTCAATGAAGAACCTCAAGGGAGTGGATAAGTTATGTCGAAAGATTCGAGCGACGCGCTCGAGGACTTGAGATACCGCCGCGAACAAACACGTCTCGGTGGTGGTCTGAAGCGCCAAGAGAGCATTAGAATCTCAGGTCGTGGCACTGCAAGAGACCGTATACGAACTCTACTAGATGAAGACTCATTTGTTGAAATTGATACATTTCTCACCCATAGGACGACAGACCATGGAATGTTCATGCATGAAACTCTAGGGGATGGAGTTGTATGTGGACACGGCACAGTAGAGGGACGTAGAATCTACTGCTTCGCTCAAGATTTCTCAGTCCATGGCGGTTCAATGGGTGAAATGCATGCTCGTAAAATCGCCAAAGTTGTTGAAATGGCAGAGCGAACAAAGGTACCGATTATTGGTATTTGGGACGGAGGCGGACAGAGAGCACAGGATGGTATTGCAGCACTAGGCGGTACCGGGGAATTACTCGATAGATTGGTTCAGTGTTCGGGAAGAGTTCCTATGATTTCATTGGTATTAGGCCCCGTAGTGGGAGTATCAGCCCTTGGAGCAAGCCTTGCTGACTTCACGATTCTTGGTAACGACTATGGTCAACTATTCATGTCCTCACCATTAGAAACTCCTGAATGCATTAGCGGAGAAGTTGATGCTGCAGGTTTGGGTGGAGCACAACTACATGCAAGTCGCTCTGGAATTGCATGCCTGATTGCTGATGATGAAGAAGAAGCATGTGCTTTGGCAATTGACATCCTAGGATTCCTTCCCGATCACAATATGGCTAGCCCACCCGTTGAGCCTACAGCAGATGAGCCTGCTAGATTGACTCCTGAACTCGCTACTATTGTTCCAGACAATCCAAACAAGCCATATGACATGGTCAAGGTTATCGAAGAGATTGTCGACGATGGATACTTTATGGAATTGTTCAATTCATATGCAGAGAATATCATCATAGGTTTTGCAAGACTTGATGGTAAATCGGTTGGTATAGTTGCTAATCAACCAAAGGTTCTTGCAGGTTGCCTAGATATCGATGCATCGATAAAGGCAGCACGATTTATTCGAACCTGTGATGCATTCAACATACCGCTATTAACACTAGAAGATGTACCTGGATTCTTGCCAGGTGTAGTTCAAGAATGGGGTGGAATCATCAGACATGGCGCTAAACTGCTTTACGCATATGCTGAAGCAACAGTACCAAAAATGACATTGATTACCAGAAAGGCATACGGTGGCGCTTATTTAGCCATGAGTTGTAAGCACTTACAATCTGATTACAATATCGCTTGGCCTACTGCTGAACTAGCAGTAATGGGGGCAGAAGGTGCTGTGAATATCATTCATAGAAGAGAAATTGCAGTAGCAGCCGATGATCAAAAAGAGAATACTAGGTTGCAATTAGTCGACGAATACAAATCAAAATTCGGAGACCCATATGTTGCAGCTCGTAATGGTTGGTTAGATGATGTAATCGAGCCAGAAGAAAGTCGATTGAGGTTGATTAGGGCACTGCGTATTCTATCTTCAAAACGTGAATGGTCTCCACCAAAAAAGCACGGTAATATCCCGTTGTGATCAATCCTTTCGGGATTGTATTAGATAGCCTACTAGCAATATTACCAATAGTCCAAGGCCGATTGGAAGAACCCAATTGCCGATATTAATCTCAGATTCGGATTCATCTTGTAAAACAACTATTGCTTTGATTTCAACATCTTTACTAGCGGTATTAGACCATTCTTGAGCATTGCCGTCCCATACTTTTACCTCCAGCGTAAATACACCCTCCTCGCTAGAAGTTCTGCGGTAATCGGTAATACAAGTGAGTAAGATTTCACCGTTGCATACGGTGCCGTCCTCGATTGACTCGCCGGCAAATGTTACTGATTTTAGCAACCCTACGTCGCCATCAGCATCAGAAATGGTCCACAATACTGAGATTGAGTCGCCGATTACACTTACTGTAGCAATATCTACAATTGGCAAATCAGGCTGAGAGTTTGTATTGATGATTAGTGTCATACTACTGAAACTTGACCCGTCACTAACATTCAATTCAAATTGACTAGAGCCGAACAGGTCAGGATTACCCGCAATAATCAATTCAGAACCTGTGATTGACACACCTACAATATCTGAAACACCAGATATTTCGTAAATTAATTCATCATCATCAACATCGATAGTATAGTTTCGTAAATTAATGGTAATGACTTCATCTTCATCCATCTCAATATCTAAATTTGAGGAACTAAACTGTATGGAGTCATCGATGGGTACAATGTTTATTGGAACTGATATCGAGATTTGCTCTGTAACTCCATCAGAGACGTATAGTTCTACTAATTCTGCACCGTTCCAATGTGTTTGCGGATCGATTAGTATAGTGGTTAAAGTGGTATTTACTCTAAGTCCCGGATATTCCCTCGATAATGTAACTTCCAATTGCTGACCTTCGGGGTCTGTTACAAAATCGGCGATATCCACGACAATGCTATTGCCGTCTTCAACTTCTTGTTGTTGAGGTATTACAGCGACCTGTACTACTTTGTCATTCACTGGTAATACCGTAACATTAACTGTAATATTAGCCATATCATCACCCGCTACTAGAACTAATTGCATTTGCATAGTTCCGTCCCATTCTGGAATATTCACATGAGTGATAGATAACTGATTCAAAGTATTATTCAGTCCCAATATGCTCTGATTATCTCCAATTAATTGCGCATCAGCAAATTCAATATCCACCCCATCCGGGTCAATAGCAAACAAATCAGGAGTTACTACTACCGATGAATGTTGGTTGAGAGTTATTTCTGGCAATGGGTCAGTAATTTGCATTGGCATTCCCAATCTCGTGATTGTGATTTCAAGCCAATCAGAAAACGAATGGTCTGCTATTCTCAATTCTATCACTGCTGAGCCGGGCGATAGCATAGAGCCATTAACAGTACAAGTCGCTATGCCACTTTGCAACTGACCTATGATGTGGTCTCCGTTAGGCAAATGGCAAGATACGTTCCCAAAGGCAGTTCCACCATTGCGTAGGGTCACATTTGCAGAGATATCTGTTGATGCATTTATCGTAACATGCCCGTATGTATTGGTATAAATGCTTGACATCAAATATAATCTTGAACGGGATAAATCTTCATCGAAGTAAGAATCTGGGTCGGAAGTTGACAGTTTTGTCTTCGCGGTTAAACGCTGCCTGATACGCCGAGTCATCGCCGCGCAAGGAGAGATTGAGATAAGGAACGATATGAGCTAAAGCGTGATTCTTGTTGCACCATCCCTACCCATAGTAGAGTCACCATCCCCTAATCGTTCAAAGAAAGTATCAGACTCCTGGTAACCCTAAGTGATTTGCACCGCGCGGGTGCATTAACTTGCCAAGCACCAGGCCAGTCTTCAAGGTAGTTCAGAACGTTTTCATCTGCGGGAGCGATTTCGTCAGTGGTTCCGGTCAGGAATAGTGCAGCGGATGGATTGGACAACAATACATCAGCGGTATTCGAGGTTGAAGCGCCCTCTAATCCTAATCCAAATAAACCATCTATGTCATACATTCCACTCTTCATAATTTCAGCAGCCCAATGCGCCCCAGTACCATGTCCTGCTAAAGAAATGTGATTGAGAGCAAACATTGCTTGAGCTCCCGTCAAATCTAGAGAAGTGCCGTTATTCCACTCCATCAATTCAGATTCGATATTTATCCATTCTGATTGTACTACTAAAGTGATGTATCCCCACTTGGCCAAACCATCCTGTAGCCAAATGTACTGGTCTACAGATTCGCTTTCATCTGGCTGGAAAACAACTATTGCAAACGGTCCGTTTTGTGCCATGTTCGTATCTTCACCATCAGAAACAGAAGGATAGGATAAACGGTATTCTCCTATTTTTTCGTTTGAACCCTCAACCCATCCCACAAAACCTGAATTGATATTCTGATTGGGGAATGAATCTGCTAAAGTGGTAGGCAGTAATAAAATTGCGATTAACAAAAAGACTCGTTTCATCCTAAATGCACCTCGACTGCGACTAACCTTGTCATTAATAGTGACAAAGAGGGTAATAAATCTGAATGCTTTGGCGCCCAAATTCTAGCCCAAGAGTGTAGATGCTGAGCACAAAGTAACCATCGGCCATCTGCCACTGAAGCAAGATGTTGGATTCGACTATCGAAATCTCCTTCCATCGGCTCGTAGGTCACGATGATATCACCCTCGCCATTGTCAAAATCGATTACAAAGTCTGGCTCATCATTGCACAGCACCCATGGACCGTCCTCTTCAAGAATACGATTTCCACCTAATTGCTTGACGGTTCCCCCACCATCGCACCATGATGCTGCTACCGACCGAGCGGTACCTCCACCTCCTACGATGCCTAGAACTCCGCTCGAAGAATGACCGAATGCTTCAGCAACTAACATCATGCCAGGACCATCTGTAGATGCGGCAGACCAAGTGTGTCCATCCCATCTTAGTGCATTCACAGAACGGATTTGCATTGAATTATCTAGGCACTTAACCGCCGCTGCGGATAATTGGTGTTTGAGGGGCGTAGTTAACGAGAGCCAAACTTCTTGTGAGCCGGGGGGAAGACTAGCGAAATTTTGCTCAGGCATGGGGGCATTGGGTAATCTAGGATCTGCTTCAATGTGCTCCATGCTAGAGGTAACTGCTCTCTCAAGTAAGGTATTAGCGCGGAATTTACCAAGGGGAGAACCAACAAGTTCCCAATCTGGAGGAGATGGTATAGAACCAGCATATCCCCATGCCAATGCATTCTCGACCCCATCGGTAGGAATTACGACTACACCTTTGAGGCCGGGGAGTTTTACCCCTTCCAGATGCGATAGGTGTGAATGGACAAGTGCGGTTAGTACGGGGGAGAGAGAATGCCCAACCGGGTCACCTGCCACTCCGTGACGTACCTTCGACATGAAGTGAAGTCACGGTGGAAGTACTTGAATAAGCCTATATTTGGTACATTGTCTATGATTCAAAAGAGGGCAACCATCAATTACACATTGTCATTAGGACAAACATGGCAGCAGTTGCAGAGAGGGGTTCGTTTCTTTGGTTCATGATGGCCGTTACTCAAATTTGGCTTTCATTGAAATTGATTGGAGAAGTTGAATCTGCGATAACTAATTTATTCGGCGCAAGCGCTGCTGCTTGCTTCCTACTTGCCCTTGTTGTTTTTAGAAAGGAGCAGAGAGATATGCTGCTCAATCCATTGGGTACATTGTCTAAAGAAGTGCACCAGGATGCTATCGACAAGCAAGGACGGGGCATTTGGTTCGGAGTTATTTTGTGGATTTTTGCTCTTGTAATGGGTTCAATAATTATTTGAGTTGATTTATAATGGAAGATGGTTCTGAAGAACTATTCAATGGTTTTTGGCCATTCATGAAAAGAGTCCTTCTTTTATTCCTCCCATTATGGGTATTCTTGATAGGTTGGTCTGCTGGATTAAACATTATCGTTACTGCTATTTTAGCAGGTTCATCGGTTTCGATTGTGGCTATCTATGAAAAGATGAAGGTTAATCAAAATTAAATTCCTAAAATCAATAGTGTCATTAAGTAAAGCGTATAGGAAAGGATAGGGTCGCTATGGGAGTTTTAGATTGGATTGCTGACGCATTAGGTGTTTCTGCACCATCTGCAATCGAATTTGTATTTATTGCATGCGCATTCTTTGGAACTATATTTTTCATATTAATGATGGCCCTAATGCTGATTGGTGACATCTTTAGCGGAGCAGTAGATTCCGCATTTGGTACAGATCTTAGCATGGATTCTTCTTTAGCAATGGAGTTGTTCAGCATACAAGGTATTGCTGCAGCAATAATGATGTTTGGAATGACTGGCATGTTTGTTATTGAGTCTACTGGAATAGAAGTCCTTGCGGTTGTAATTGGTGGGATTTCTGCTGGCGGCTCACTCTTTATGGTCAAAAGCCTGATGAAAGGAATAACCAGCCTACAGGCAGATGGTACTATGAAACATAGTGATGCTATCGGTGAGACTGGCCAAGTATATTCACGTATTCGAAAGAACAACACCGGCGAGGTTCAAGTCAGTGTAGATGGAACTCTACGCACACTTGAAGCCCGTGCAACAGATACAAATCTTCACATTGGAACTGGCGAACTGATTCGAGTCGTCGGGGTAATAGGTTCAACAATGCTTGTTGAACCTCTAAGTGATGGTGATGAATTAACTAGTGAAGAAGAATGAGGTGTAATGTATGGATGGAGCGTTTTGGCTAACTGCGATTGGATTTGGATTGATTTTAATTCTAGCTTTTATGATATTGCTAGTAGTTACTAGGTACAAGAGGTGTGCTTCTGACGAAATTTTGGTAGTATATGGAAAGGTTCGCGGAGGTAGAGCATCACGTTGTATCCATGGTGGTGCAGTGATGGTATGGCCGTTGATTCAGGATTGGAAGAAATTAAGCCTGATTCCGATGACCATTAATATCCCTCTAACTGGGGCTCTATCGCAAGAGAACATCAGAATCAACGTACCTTCTACGTTCACAGTGGGTGTAAGTACAGACCCTACAATCATGAACAATGCTGCAGAAAGACTACTACACTTGACTCCTATGCAGATTGAAGCAATGGCTTCTGAGATTATTTTCGGACAACTTCGTCTTACTGTTGCATCTCTAACAATTAGACAGATCAATTCCGACCGTGAACTATTTTTCGAGTCCATCCGTGACAATGTCGGCCACGAACTTAACAAGTTAGGACTTAACCTAATCAACGTTAACATCACTGACATTACCGATGATTCTGACTTCATCGAGAGTATTGGACAGAAGGCTGCCGCAGGTGCGGTAAACGCTGCAAAGTCTGACGTTGCAGCAGCAGACCGTGATGGTGCAATTGGTCAAGCAGAAGCATACCGTACTCGTGACATTCAAGTCGCTAATAACACAGCAGAGGCTGAGAAAGGAAAGAAGGCTGCTGATGCAGACCGACGTAAGGAAGTCGCAGCATTGGAAGCAAATGCAATCGAAGGAGAGAACACCTCCAAGGGTAGCATTGCAGACTTTAACGCACTCTTAGCAGAGAAAGAAGCAGAAGCAATGCAGCGTTCGGAAGTTGCTAGAAGAACTGCAGAAATGGAAGTTCAGAAAGCTCAATATCTTCTCGAACAAGAAAGACTCAAGGCTGAAGAAATCGTTCGTGAAGAGATTTCGAAGATTCAGATCGAAATCGCAGCAGAGGCAGAAGCAGAACGCCTACGCCGTGTCGCTGGTGGAGAAGCAGATGCTATCCTAGCCAAGTACAAGGCTGAAGCGGAAGGTATCCAAGCGGTACTAGAAGCAAAGGCTACTGGTTACTCCAAGCTAGTTTCAAGCGCAGGTGGAGACACTAAGGCCGCTGCTACACTATTGATGGTAGAGAAGATAGAAGGTATCGTATCACGCCAGGTTGAAGCAATTTCTAACCTGAAGATTGACAAGATTACAGTCTGGGATTCAGCAGGCGGTGGCAGCGGAGAAGGTTCAACTGCTAACTTCGTATCAAGTCTAATCCACGCATTGCCTCCAGTGCATGATGTTGCAAAGATGGCGGGAATAGACCTACCTAACTACTTGGGTAGTTTGAAGGAGGAATGAAACCGCCTTTAGCGGTCCCTAAAGGGACCGTGGTTTCAAGAACCCTCTAATGCGCCAAGTAAGTATGCAGAGCGACCTCGAGATTGCTAGAGCGTCAGTAATGGAAGACATATCGGCCATAGCATGGAAGCTTGGCATAGGTGAAAATGAAATCATGCCGATGGGGCGTGGTAAAGCGAAAATCACCTGGAATGCACTGAAAGGAAGACTATCAAAACCACAAGGTTCACTCATTTTAGTCACCAGTGTAAATCCGACTCCATTCGGCGAAGGAAAGACGGTAACTACAATTGGGCTCACCCAAGCCCTAAATCGAATAGGAAAGCGTGCTACATGCGTAATTCGTGAACCATCTATGGGACCGGTTTTTGGAATCAAAGGAGGTGCTGCTGGCGGTGGATATTCGCAAGTATTGCCAATGGAAGACATCAACTTACATTTCACAGGGGACCTTCATGCAGTAACAAGTTCTCATAACCTTCTTTCTTCAATGATTGATAACCATCTAAAACATGGTAATGATGAGAACATCGATTCGACGAGAATTATCTGGCCTAGAGTTGTTGACCTCAATGACAGAGCTGTTCGAAATGTCACAGTTGGTTTGGGTGGTCCTGCCAATGGGGTTGTACGTGAAGATAGGTACGACATTACCGCTGCTAGTGAAGTCATGGCGATTTTGGTATTAGCCGGCGATTATGCTGACTTGAGAAGGAGACTTGGTGAAATTGTCATTGGACAAAGAGCCGATGGTACCCCGGTGAAAGCAGAAGATATTGGTGCAGCGGGGGCTATGTGTCTACTATTACGTGAGGCATTCTTACCAAATATAGTACAGACTATCGAGGGAGATCCTGCATTCATCCACGGTGGTCCATTCGCCAATATCGCACATGGTAATTCATCAATAATTGCAGATAAACTTGCACTTGGTGCAGCGGATTTCGTTGTTACTGAAGCAGGATTTGGTTCAGATATGGGAGCGGAGAAGTTTATGCACATCAAAGCAGCAAATTCAGGTAAATCTCCTGATTGTGTTGTAATGAATGTTACAGTTCGTTCAATGAAATTACACGGAGGTGCATTTGGTGCTCGTGCAGCACGACGTCCATCTAGAGAAGAGATTGAAGCAGAGAATGTAGAGGCTGTTAGAACAGGTGCGCAAAGCAATCTAGATCGACATATCAAGAATATGTCCCAATTTGGAATGCCTGTTGTAGTGTCAGTCAATCGATTTGCAAGTGATACCGATGCTGAATTGAATTGCTTAATCGAATGTGCCCGCTCATCAGGAGCGGTACAGGTCTGTCTTACTGAAGTGCATGCCAAAGGAGGCCCCGGTGGTGCAGACTTGGCAAAGGCTGTAGTCGCATCCTGCCAAGACCACATTGCTGCTGGACGACCATTTACACCATTATTCAACCCGGGCACACCTGTTGAAGAAAAGGCTCTACGGATTGCTACCAGATTGTACGGGGCAGATGGAATCAATATTCAGGCTAAAGCAGACCGTCAACTCAAACAAATCCAATCTTGGGGCTATGGAAGCCTTCCGGTTTGTATGGCAAAAACTCAGTATTCATTCAGTCATGATGCAAACATGCTAGGGGCCCCGACCGGGTTTGAAATACCGATTAGGGAATTTAGACTAAACTCCGGAGCAGGTTTCATAGTCGCAGTACTTGGTGAAATCATGACAATGCCAGGATTACCTAAGCGCCCTGCTGCTGCCGACATGGATATGGATGAAGATGGAAACCTTCTCGGCGTCTTTGGGTGAAGCACAATGCAAGTCCTAAAGCGTGACTTTGGCCTATATCGGCTTCGTATCGATTGTGAAGACGATTTGTGGACTCTAGCTAGACTTTGTGTGAAGGGCCGTGGCATAGGAATGCTTGGCGAAAGGCGTGACCAAACTACTGCTGGAGTTGAAGGTGGTAGGGCGAAAGCCGCTGAAAGAAAGAAAATGTGGATCAAATTAGCAATTGAGTCAAATGAATTCCAAACATTTTCTGACTCTTTGCGTGTACATGGAATTATTTTGGAAGCCCAATTCGACCAAGGAAGTCACCACACTCACATTGTTGCAGTTAGAGATGATGTTGAAATCACTGCAAATTATGAATTTCCATTAGTCGATAAAGAACTAATCAAGCAAGCATGTAACAATAGTGGAAAAACAAAGGTTGTTATTTTGGTAGTTGAATCTGATGAAGTAATTTTATTCGAAGTTAGTAGTAGGGGAATTAGAGAGGTCTCTACATGGACCATGCGTGGTGGTGGCAAATATACGGGCGCTAAACTTAGTGAAAACGCCTCGAAAACCTTCTTCGACAAAATAGCAAACGAATCTAACGCCTCGATTTTAGAAGGAACACCGATTGTTATTTGTGGACCTGGTCATGCTAGAGAAAGATTAGCACCTCTGATTAACGGTACCAAGAAATTAATTGCAACAAGTATGGGTGGAAGAGGTGCTGCAAACGAAGTTATCAGCGAAGGTCTTGCAGGTGAGATACTATCCGAACACGCTGTTGTACAAGAGACTGCAATGCTTGAAGAGGCTTGGAAGAGAATCTCAACAGACGGTCCGGTAGCATATGGCCGTCAAATGATTGAGAAAGCATTGGAAGAAGGTGCAATAGAGAAGTTACTTGTCACTGCAGATTTACTGCGGGAATCAAATTGGGAATCGATTGTTGCTAACTTAAGCGACATAGGTGCGGAATTAATTCAATGTTCAACAGACCATGATTCTGGAAAGCAATTGCTAGGAATCGGTGGCGCTATCGCTCTTTTGAGATTCAAGGTGTGACCTATGTATTCCAGATGGTTTCACGAGATTGAGGGCGACTTACGCCAAGAGATGAAGGGCTTACGCTGGTTACTAATTCGACAAAGTGACCTGGTTAATGCAACTGCAGCATGGATGTTTGCAGAATTGGATGGAACGTTAATCGGTGTTGACCATCGAGGTAAAAGTTTTCAATCAGGCATCCACAATCGAGCGATTCATTTACTGCTTGTTGATGACCCTAAAGGTATCACTGGGATTACAAAGATAGAAACTGAAGGTACTCTCGAAGAGCATATTTGGTAATCAGGCAAACGGAATTGATATCGATTTATTCGTTCCCAAATTTACTATTGTCAACATACAAGGCTTAGGTTGGAAACCAAGCATCCTCTGATATGAAGTCTGATCTTGCCAAGTAGAAGAACAGACTAGTGTTGTACCACGGAAATCAGTACAAGCATGTCCATGTACGTGTCCGGTGACAAAAATATCTGGAACTTCTCTGATAACTAAACCATCCTCGGGTTCTGGTGAAAGAGGAGTTTTTCCACCCCACTGAGGTGCTAGATGACGGCGACGAAGCATTTGTCGCATCGCCTCAACAGGGTCTCGATAAGTTACGGTTCGCAAACCTGCAACGAAATCGTCAATCGACTTTCCATGGTAGGACAAGATTCTAACTCCATCAAGACTGAAATCGCAGGGATTACCAACGAATATGGTATTGTTGAAGTCTTGTTGGATATCAGGTTCGAGGGTTGGTTGAGGCTCTGCAGGACGTACTGCGTCATGGTTACCCGGTAGCATGATGCACTCTACCCATTCGGGCAGTAACTCTAGTAATTCTGCAAACCTTGAATATTGGCCGTACAAATCTTTGATGGCTAATTCATTATCTTGGCCCGGATAAATTCCAACTCCATCAACGCAATCTCCAGATAATACCAGATATTTGATTGTACGAGCGAGTGGGTCTGTATTGAACCACTGAATCATCTTGTGCCATTGAGCTTCAAGGAAAGTTTTGCTCCCAACGTGAATATCAGATAAGAAGGCAACAGAAACCCCTTGCTCCGCAAATTTCTTTTCATGTTTATCTTGCATTGGAAAGTGTAAATCATTGACATAGAACATATCTCCGTTCTGAGAAAATGTACCAGAAACACCGATTACGTCATCAGGCATCAAACCAGATTCGACAATTTGAGCATGCTCAATTACTCTATCTTCCCCTTTACGATTCATCAACAAGCAGCTGATTTCTCCACTTGCATCTTCCAAAGAGAACATCAGGTGGCCGTTCTTTGTGTGCCTAGGGTCGTTTACTAATCCGATTGCTACGGCAATATTTTCTCTTGCTTGAAATCTACTTTTTTCCGACTGAAGTCTTGCTATTTCCATCGGTCTTCGAGGAAGATTAGAATTTGCGATTATCAGTTTACGAAGCCTCTCTAGACGGTCATTGAAGGCGTTGTTAATATCCCCCATCTTACCTTCTGTAGTACTGTTACCAGTGATATCATAATGAACATCAATATCCATCATTGCATCTACTGCATCCATTGGGAAGTCTTCACGACGCCAATCTGGAAGGTTGTTACGTAGACTTATCAATTCGGGTTGGGCTTCAAGTATTGGAGCGATAACTCTACCCGGGTTATTCTCAGGGTTATACTCAGGGTTATACTCAGTAATCATATCAACCGAAAGAGGGCCTTTTATGCCCTTAGAACGAAGTTTGGCGATCATGCCTAAAGGGTTGGGATGGGACTCAAGAGTTTCTTTCACACCCCGGGTTGCAAGCAATCCTGCACTCATTAAGTGCTGGAGAATCTCGCCCCAAGAGGTTGCCATATTTACAAGACAGAATCGGACGTACAAGAGGTGTTCGGATAATTCTGATTAAAATCAAATTCAATTATTATCCCATGACACATCCGTATCATCACCAACAGAATTCCCTGGGTCTTGCCATGACTCTTCCTGCCAGGAAGCATCTACAGCTGCTGCTGCTGCTCGACGGGTTTTCTCTGCTTCGGTTTTTGCCATTTCTACCGCTGCTGTGTCTGCCGCTTTTTTCTTTTCAGCAATCGCATCTTTTTGGCGTACCTTTGCTTTGTCCCAACAATCGATTGCGGTTTTGAGAGCAAAGTGAACAAATGAAATTTTATTTTCTTGTCTAGTGCCACCCATTTGGACCGATTCTGCATTTGCCCAATGAGCAGATGCGATTCCAACATAGACTAAACCAACTGGTTTATTCGAATTTAAAGCAACAGGTCCTGCGATTCCAGTTATCGATATTGCAATATCTGCTCCCGACCTATTTCTAGCACCTTCTGCCATCTGAATTGCTACTGCAGCATTTACAGCGCCCTTAGATTCCAAAATATCTCTCTCTACATCAAGTTCTTTCGCCTTTGATTCATAAGAATAGCAAACCCAACTTTGTTCAAACCAAGCACTCGCACCAGAAATATCTGTTAAGGTACTTGCAAGAAGACCACCAGTACATGATTCTGCAACTGTAATCGTTGCATTTACCTCTTTTATACGGCGAACTAGGCGAGCCGCCAAGGCTTGGACTTCCTCATCCATTATTTAGCCACGAGAGCCCTTACTTCTTGAATGTAGAGGGGTGTTATTCAAAAAGAGTAGACAAGTGGGACAGGTTGGGCCCGTGGTCTAGCGGTTATGACACCTCGCTTACACCGAGTTGATCGTGGGTTCGATTCCCACCGGGCCCACTCACAAAAATAGCCACTCAGTATGCCGTTTTTGTCAATCAACTTGGTCAATGAAGACCAAGGTAAGGACGTAAATCATTGAGGTTTTTCGATTCTATTACTGTTACGCCTGCTTCTGCGAAAGCGAGTTTCGCTGTTTCTCTCTGTGGATTGAATCCTATGAAGGTTGAACCCTCTAATTTCATCGATAAATCCATACCTGAATCACCTATTGAAATCAGTCTTTCGGGAGGACAATCTAATATTTCTAAGAGCCGTTTGATGGAGGTATATTTCTCCTTTGAAGGTACTCTTACCACCCCTTCATCTAGCAACCATCCGTCATCATCAAATTTGAAACCATTAGCAATCCAATCATCTGCCTTTACTAGACCAGCAATTGATTGTACGAATAAATCGACACCTGCAGAAACTATGGCAACATGAACTCCTGCTGCTTGTAAATCCGCAACAATACTTTGTGCACCTTCCATCAGTTTACAGCCAGAATATGCCCTGAACAAATCATCACGATGTATCCTAGCAGATTTATTCTTCCACAATGCAATATCTGCAGCCATAAATTCACTATCGGTAATTTCACCTGCCATGAATTGTTGAAGGAGATCTTTGGAGTCGGTTCCAAAGTGGTCATGTATAGTCTTCCAAGAAGAAGTTGAATCTGTTAGAACACCATCACAATCGAAGGCTACACAAAGTGGCTTGTCCATCTCTCTCCCCAAACCATGGGAGAGGGCTATCGCTCTTGGACTTGTTTGAGAATTGAAAGAAATAGGTTGTACATAGGGGAGGGCCCCAGGACCGAAATCCTGGGGCCACACTCCTTTGTGGGGCTTCCCCCACCGTTAGGTGGGTATTTTCTACTATCAAGTTGAGTAATCCACTCTCCCTCGAAAGAGAGAGTGAATCAACTCACCATTTCACTAATCGTCTCAAAGTGCACTGGATCCTTCCCATGTGCGCAGAACCGCTCCATCGCCAGTTGGAGGTACGTAACTGATCTGGACATACATGTCCTCAATCAGTTCACCGTTGGCATCTGTAGCGTTAATGTAAATGGTGTCACCCTTATCGAAACTCGATTTAACGGATTCTCCATTCCTCTCAACATCGTCTGTGAAAGTCACCATACTGTCTGAGTTACCCGGGAAGAACCCGTAAACTGTAGTATCAGATAGACCATATGATGCAACCTGAACAACACCAGCGCTGTCGGTGTATTCAACCTTCACAAACATAGCTTGGGTTGCAAGTTCAACTTGTGATTTGTCAACAGTGATTCGGTGGAACTGATCCTCTTCCGAAAATTCAACATCAAACGAGAACCGAGGTACACCTTTAGACGACACATCAGCAAGACTAGACGCCCAAACATAGAGAACACCAGAAAGAACCACTGTGATTGCTACCATCAAGATAGTAGCGATAACTGGGCTCACTGCTTGCTCATCATCTTCAAGGATAAGTTCCTCAAGGGCTTCCTCTTCCTCTTCACGACGACTCTGTAGCACTAGCGCACTGACGAATAGACCAGCAGCACTGATTGCGATTAGAGAAGGTGCGAATGATGGCACGTCTGCAGTTCCAATCAAGCGTACTACTGTTGGTAGAGGTTGCTTGTCTCCATCAATACCGCTAACTGTTGTTATTCCAGGTGAACGTGGTTGTTCACAGACCTTTCCAGTAGCATCAGTACTCATGATGTTATTACACCAGTTTTGGTCTTCCAGCATTGGTCGACGCTTACTGTTCATTGTCGCTGTTGCCTGTGTTCCATCTGCTTCTACAGATGAACTACCGACTTCACCAGGACAACTCCATGCTGCCCCTTGTACTCCATCGCTTCCAACACAACTGTGTGCATACGGGAACGAGTAGCCGAAGTAACGGTCTTCAGGCGATGCGGACATGTCACAAGTTTCAGCAACACAAGTCAGTACGTCAACATAAACCCATACTCGGTTTGATGATTGTGTGATGTAAACATCATCACTGACTGAAATTGTTTCACCGTAAGCAGGTGGCGTAACATACTGAGTCCCTAGAGTAACGAACTCTTCTTCACCAGATCCATTGGAATTGTAACCATCACTGTAGAATGTTACTTCTAGCATGTGGTCATAATTGTATGGAGCCTTATCTCCACCAGCGGTAATCTTAACCGTTGTTGGTACGAAGGTCTTTGGCATGATGTTCGTAACTCCATTGAAGTCAAATCCTGGTAGGACTGACGTGTCTAAGAAGTAATCAGGTACATTCTCTGCAACGTTGTCAACACGTATGTACAGTGTTACACTGTCTTCACCCTGCTGATAGTTAGCTGTTTCCATATCGTAGTTTGGTATGTAACTTGGTGCATCATCTGTGTCATGTAGATACATAGTGATAGGACAGAATTCTCCAGATAGTGGAACCTTCTGGTGTATACCACCATCGTTCAAGAAGTCAACTTCATAATCAGGAGCATTGGTTGTTGCGTCCTTGATCAAGTCGAATGATACTTCATCGTCAACAATTGTTAGCGAGAAGTAATCTTCGTAGTTACATGAAGTAGACTTAACCGCTGTCCATGTTAGATCTGCATCTTCATGGTCATTATCGTGCTTCATAGCAGATAAGTCGTAGGTCAAGTTATCAGTATTGTTGTCATCTTCAGTCAGAGTTATCTTCCAAGGGAAACTTGGCACATCTCCTGCGTTAGATACAATGTTGATTCCGTCTTGGCGATTCCAATCTAGAATCACTGGAGCATCGTTAACTGGAGTTATCGAGAAGTTAACCTCGAAATTATCAGCATCGGTGTTCTCATCAACCCATCCATATGCAAGACATATTTCTGAAGTCATTCCTGATGGAATTCCTGGTGCTACAAACTCTGGTATGAACGAAGCCAATCCTAGGTATAGGTTGTAACAACCTGTAACTACGATAGGTACATTGTATACTGGGTGCATTACTGTGTAGTTAACCAACCATGTGTATGAAACACAACTTGACTTAGTATCTGCAGTACGTCCAAGGGCAGCATTGTAACAGTATCCACCATCATCACTCAATGATAGGACAATTGTACATTCTCCACCCAGTTCATTTAGACCATTCTCATCAATAGCAAGTTCATTTGCACTGACGGATACAGTAAATGCAGGACATGGGTTGTATCCACTTGTTGTTGTGAACCCATCTGCGAAGACGTCATCCCATCCTTCTGTGAAGGTGGTTATGTCAACACCGTATGCTTCCATCCAGAAATTGGTGTAATTTAGTCCAGAGTATACCTTTCCTCTAGTGTCTATTACACTGTCACAGTCAGCTACTCCATCGTCAGAGCGAACTGCTGTAACCTTGTTACCGCCAGAGTCCATGTATTCCTGATACCATACTGTTCCACAGCCATTCTGTGCTAACAAGAATGTTAGCAAGTTGACGTCGTTCAATGTTGGTAGTGTGTATGTACCGTTTGGCGTGATACTAGTAGGGTCACCGCTCATTGCGATATCATCCCATCCACCAGCAGCAGTCATTACTGCACCGATTTCATCGAACATTTCTGTTACCGTATCGTACTTCTTCTGTACCCAGTAAGGTTCAACTGTTACTTCTTCGCTCTTGATTTGTGCAGCCCAGGTGTAGACCTGTGGTTGCTCGTTTGCCATGTCATTACTTGCCATGTCAATTACGTAAGATGACGAAACGTTAGCAACATTTCCTAACAACTTGTTAACTCCTCCAATACCTTCATCGATTACGTTCAAGTTACCTGCTCCATCATCTGCGAATACAGGCATACAAGGATTGACTAAGTCATCCTTCATGTCATCGTTACAGATGATTGGTTTGTCGTTAACATTGATTACAGTAAAGGTAATTGTTGAACTGTCAGTTAATCCATGACTGTCCTCGACTGCGAAGTGGAACACATAGGAACCGAATTGATCGTTGTCAGGGGTGATAATCATGGTCTGTAACAATGCATCTAGAGAACTGTCAAGAAGCATTGTTGGGCTTCTTGTTGGGTCCAAGTCATTAGCAACAGTCCAAGACAAGGAGGATTCCTCATCTTGTACATCATCAGCCTTGTCTAGTAGAGTCAAAGTGTAAGTGCCACTGTCTTCGTCAACAGTAATGTCAACTAGGTTAGTAACTACTGGACATGCACGTAGTATGTCCATGTCCATTGCGACGTTTGTACTCAAGTCGATCGAATTAACTGTGTGCCAATCTTCAGCACATGCTGCGTCAACCTTAGCCGATATATCGTAGGTCTTAGCATCGCTTGGAGTGTTCTGGAACCAACGTAGCTGCGGTAGATTAGCAAGTGGTTGGTCAGGTCATCACCAGCTAGCAAGGTCACTGTGACCCATGAGCAGTGTTAGCTCCTCAGTGAAGGTTTGTCCAGTAGCACCTGCTGCAATGGATCTGCTCAGGGTGAACGGATTCAACTGCACCTGTTGATTCATCCTGAACGACTACAATCATGCGAACTGTGCTAGCAGGCTCTCCGATACAAGTCCAAGGAATTGCAATCTCAGAGTCTGTGTCAGCAGAGTCACCGATTTGAAAGACGATTAGACCACTACAGGCATGATGTAACATCAGCCCAGCCAGTAAAGTCCATTGACCTTCAGACCGGAGGATTCCTGAAGTACCATCCTCTGCCCAGAAGACATAGTCCGCTGCGAATGGCAGAGCGTGAGAGACATACCAACTGTCGCCAGTAGTTTCTCCACCTGTGCTAGAATCGATGTAGATCTGCAAGTCTGCAGATCCCATGTCGACACCAGTTAGTGCCAAGGTACAGAGTTGTTAGCATCCCATGTAGCAAGGAAATCCTCGCCAGCATCGTCGCTAGACATTACACCAGGCATTGCATCATCAGATGGGTTCAAGGTGTTTCCATACCACTCTTCTAGGTCACCGTCAGCATTCATGTAAGGTGCACGGTATGAAGGAGAGACGTATGCTGCTTGAGCACCATCAGTAGACTTGATCAGTAGACCAATGTCTTCTGCATCACCACCTAAGTGAGTGATGTCCAAGTCAAGTAGGTTACCTTCATGGATAACAGCGGTTGCATCAACGATTAACTTGCTAGCGTCAATAGTGTTACCAACTGAAGTTACTGTGACATAGGAGCCAGCATCAATCTGAGTTGTTACGTCTGCCCATGTTACATTCTCAACGGACCCTTCTGCGCCACCGTCTGCCATAAGTGCAGTTCCAGCGTCAGAATCTCCACCGTTCCAGCGGAAGTCCACTGCATCAGTGTAAAGTCCGTAAAGACCAGAGGTGTCCATGTCGGTAGCATCCATCGAAGATAGTCCTCGTGATGTAGACTGCAGTTCCAGTAGCGCCAAGTGCAATTAGATGCTGCACCATCGACTACATGACGTCAGTATCTTCTAGCGTAGACACCGTATGCGCCACCGGATAGCAATAGCTCCACCCTCAACGGTTAGAGCTCCACCGTACTGCTCAACTGCAGCGGTGAATCCAGAGACAGATGTTCCGTCCAGAGTTACTTCATCATTTGAACCAGCAACATTTATTCCGACCGATGTGAATCCAGAACTGCTACCTGCGGTAACAACTACAGATCCGTACATCGATGAATGTATACTGCAATGGTAATCATAAGTTCCAACAGTGCTGAAGGTCTTAGTGAAGGTTGAACCCAAGGTTCATTGTTCCAGCAGAAGACCAGATTGGACTTCCACCTGCATCTGTTGCGTTAGATACAACATCGTGAGCTTCACCAGTACCACTGTTATTGTAGTACTCGTTTGCTCTCCAGCGAACAGTGTCGCCTACCTTGATGTTAACAGTAGCCGGAGCGAATGCATTTGCATTCTGTTGTACAGTCCAGATAGTTCCACCACTACCACCAATTGCGGTCATAGTTGAACCAGAATCTACTAAGTCACAGCCATCTGTTACGATTGCATTTTCCATTACACTGATGGAATTTCCACCGGTGTTGACTACGGACGAACCACAGTCCTCAGCCCAAATACCGACTGCTGAAGGAGCAACTCGGCCTAAACTCTGGGAAATATCGTTGTTTGTAACATTAGCACTGAATCCGTAGCGTATACCATCTACTAGAATACCACCATCTGAATTGATTAGTGTGTTTCCATCGATTTCACCATATCCGTCTTTGACCAAAATTCCTGCAAGTGAAGAGTCACCAAGACCAGTTATTATGTTATCATTGATGGACCAATCCAATGAACCGCGCATGTAAATCGGGTTCTTTGAATTCGAGATTGAGTTATTCTCGATAACCATTCCAGTACTGGTTCTATCCTGGGCATAAATAGCGTAGTTGTTTATTGCTGAGCCCTTGAATTCGTTGTTCTTGATATGAACATCATCAGAGTACGAGTTCAATGCGAACCAAATACCAATTGATTCTGTGTCGACGAATGTGTTATTTTCAATAACTGCATCATCAGCACCCCACTGTGACTGCTGGTAGGAGTAACTGAATCCAGTTCTCCTAAGCATAATATTCACACCACAGTTTGTCATTGTGTTGTCGGTAATGGTAGTATTATATCCACCAGCGTCAAGACAAATGTCTGCGTTTACAACAGCAGACTGTGCTCCAGTTGTTCTAAAGTGAGTGATCGTATTATTCACGATGTGGAACATGTCAGCTTGCTTACCGTATCCGTTAGCAGCACTGGAAGTACCCAGTGTAGTAACGATTTGAGATAAGCCAGTTAATGTTGAGTCCTGGAAACTTGGAACGATATCGTTCCAGCCATTGTATCCAATCTTGAATCCTTGAGCCTCATCGCCATCGGTCGCCAAAGCAATCCATGTCGATTCGTGAGAGTACAGGTTCGCACCATATGGATTTGTAGACCAGACTACCATTGCATCCTGGCTCGTGTATGACCCTGTGGTCAGAACAGTTGAGCCATTTAGCGAGTTGTCAGTATTTCCATCCATGTACCAGATACCAGTATCAACCATGACAACTTCATTGTTCATTGTTCGAGGAGTTGCTCCGTAATATCCATATTCCTTCAATCCGGAATTGTACGTTCGTGTGTTTGAGGTTGAAAGACCACTAGCACAAGGCACTATCACTTCGTAAGAGTTTGAAGGGTAGCACACACGAGAAGTTACATCGTCGACCAAGGCCATTGAATGAGTGTTTCCAGAGTTATCTGACAATGTTAGAGAGTCAAATGCATATCTGAAGTCACCATTGTTAACTGATGGGTTTGTGTATGAATAAGTTCCAATTTTTGCAACTGTAACCGCTTCATAGCCAGAAAGGCTTAGTACGCTCAATGCTGAACTATCGACAGTCTCAGTAATGAAAGTCATATCCGCTGCATCACCAGAAGAATCTGTAATTGCAGAACCAGTAATAGCGCCTATTCCATTCTTTAGTACAACGTTTGCACCGACTACTGCGATACTATCTGCTAATACGTTTACATCTAGTTGGCGCATTCGGTTGAATATTCCACTACCTGTTACCACAATTGTTGATGTGTCAACGTCTCCTTCAATGAAGTCAATTACAGATGAACCACTAATCTTGAAGTC
This sequence comes from Candidatus Poseidoniaceae archaeon, assembly GCA_949373265.1. The sequence continues at coordinate 37,386 of CASICT010000007.1, forward strand.
CTGAGTGTTAGCAAATGTACTGTCTGTGAAGGTCAGTGAACCTGAACCTCCAGCATCAATTCCAATTGCGTTACCAGAAAGTTCTATCGATTCCCAAGACATATCCTTTGTAGTTTTAGATCCGAATCTAATTGCGGATGCACCAGCAGAGCCTATAGTTCCAGAAAGTTCTCCGTTCATGTCCTTGATGTAATAGACACCATCCATTGTGGTACCAGAAATGTTTATGTTAGTAATATCCATAGATCCAGAGGCTCCAGCATCGGCCAAAACTCCGAAGTTTCCGCCTGTAACTGTGAGGTCATTCATTGATGAAGACGTTGAACCAGTAATTGTAAGACCTGCGTTTGTAGGGTCTGTAACTGTGATGTCGTCAAATGTTCCTGCTGCATAATCTCCTCCGATTTCAAAACCGTTATCTGCACCAGTAATTACCCCAGTGCTCATCGATATTGTTCCGGATTCTCTCATGTAAGCACCAAGATTTGAAGGGTCATCTCCAGCACGTGCTACCATTTCCAAGCGGTCTGTGTAGCCATCTGCACGGTTGTGTAATACGTCAACATACATTACGACCTTCGAAAGGTTGCTTGCAGATACGTCAAGTACAGGGTAGGTAAGTCTGTTACCGTCTCCTGGACTGTTGTAGTATGAATAAGCGTAGTCCACACAAATGTTGTATGATCCACTGATTCCTTCAGGAGGTGTGTATACTCCGCCGAACTGGTAGGAAGACGTGTAGTATCCCCAATAGTGCATTGGATAGTATGTGTTTGGAGAATTCTCGGTAGATTCCCAGCCCCAGCCCGTTGGCTTGTTGTAGCTGGCTCCGTACCATGGGCTGTAACTGTAACCATAATTATTACAGTCCCAAGCGGTTTCATTCCAAACATTATCATTATCATCAGTAAATTCCACACGCATGCGGTCATACATCATGTAATATTTCGAAGTTGCATAATTGTATGTTGGATGAGCGTTTCCACCACCATAGATGGAGTTTAGTCCAACTTGTAGGTAGTCTAAACCTTCTGCGGTTGAGGTCATATCATACGTCCAAGTATGCCACCCAGTAGTTTTCTGCGAAAGTTGAGTACTGCGGTAAATTGTAGGTAGTGTCATTCCACCTTCAACATTTACACCGACATCGTTGTTTTCTAGTGTGAATCCATTGACTGTAGGTGCTGCGTTTAAGGAATAAATTCCAACTGCTGCATTCTTGACGGTAATGGTATCTACATCTCCTTCCGAATTTTCGAACATTAATCCAATACCGGTTTGTAAGGAGTTCGAGATAGTCGAGTCATCCCAGTCTAGAGTTCCACCATTAACGTATAATGTTGCTTCCGTTATTGCTGCGGCTGCATTACCATAAATGGTAGCACCGTTAAATGCAGTTAGTGATCCAGAATCCAAATTAATTCCACCTGCCACGTCACGAATTACACCGCCATCTAAGATTAGTGCTCCTCCGTTAATGTCGAGGTTTAGTGGGTATGAGCTAGTAGTTGCCTTCAAAGTACCAGTATCTGTGGAGGTTGATTCCAATAATAGAGAACCACCGGCAGAGATAGTTAGTATAGGCTGGTTTATTCCATCAGATGAAACAGAGAACACGTTACGCATTATAATTGAACACGTATCGATAGTTAGGTTACCTGTCATGGTAACCTTTCCGCCCCAAGTGAAAGTTTTGTCACCGTTAGATGCTGTTTCCAGACCGAGTGCTGCTTCTGCATTTTGCTCAAGGTAAGCACAGTCCATGCTAGAACCGTTCAGAGTAACCGGAGCAGGCTCAAGGCGCAACTCGATAGAATCTCCTACACCGAAACCTCCAGCAGGATACCAAGAGTCTGTGACCGTGGTCTCATTTAGACCAGAAGGTCCGTATGCGATAAGGTTGTGGTCATCAAAGGAATCTCCTAAATGGTTACCTGTAATTACCCAAGTACTAGCTTCTCCATTAGCGTCAGTCGTGTGGCTACCCACATTTCCTGTAAACAAAGGAGATCCAGATGGGCCTACAGCAGTAGCTTGTACAGTGTGTCCTTGTTTGAATTCCTTTACACCGCTTCCTAGTAACTTGTATGCCTTAACAGTTGCAAGTCCGCCGAAGTAGACTACGCCATTACCTGTGGTTGAAACATTACAGCCACTTGTAGAATCAGCACATGTTGTGCCATCTTGAGCAACATTGATTAGAACAATGCGTCCGTTTGTGGATACTTTTGACATCTGATATGTTGCGTTATTTCCAGTCATAGTAACATTACCTTCACCGATTGTGATTGCATTGTTTCGTGCATAGATTGCCTCCGCTGAGCCGCTGTATGTCAATGTAACATCAGACAAAATGATTTTGCTAGGCGATGTTGTGACTGTTGTAGATGCATAAATCCTATCAGTAGAATCAACGTTGTCCGCAGATATTGTGTGTCCGACACCAGTAACTGCTAATCCTTCAATGTCCCAATTTGCGCCCGTAATTGCTTTGCCAACAGGTGACTTACCGATAATCGATAGCTTACCAACGTCAATATCATTCAATGATGGTGCCATTCGTGTCAATGTCAGATCTCCAGATGTAAGGTCAGTAATGATTGCATTGCCACCGGACGGTCCGACTCCATTAGAATTGGAACCACCTGGAACTAGCGAAATACTTGCAGTTCCGAAGTCAACTTCTTCCATGTATACCGAATTTATGGCATAAACAAAAGATTCTGAATAGCCGTCAGCTTCCATATTGTAGACGTAAAGGCTAGAAGTATTAACTAATCCAAAAGATGTTAATACGGTTCCAGGTTGGACTGCGGTGCTAGCTGCTGTTACGTTACTAATCCAGACTGTCTCGAAATCGACACTGATTAGATTCTGTAATGATTCGCTAATGTCGACGTTCTCCATTAAGAGAGAACCTGCAGTGCTTGGAAGAGCATTCTGCAATCCAGCCATTACCATAACTGCTCCATGATTGGCGTCATTGCCTGTGTTACAATCATTCATCTCACCATCTCTTAGTTCCACTTCGGAATCTTGAGCGAAGTCGAAACAAGATTCACTTGCACCGTTAACTTCGAAATCAGTCATTGCAATACCTGTTGTCTGTCCAGATCCGTGCTCGAATGCAGAACCAACGTTTGTGAAGGTTACATGATTCATTGTGAAGTTACCAACGTTTGAACTGCTGGAAGGAGAGGCGCCGTGACGGCTACCTGCTGCAATCGCTGCATCAGACGTGTCGGCGAAATCAACATATGACAGTTCATGGCGCTCATCTGTAACTAAAGCTCCAGTTGAGTCAAGACATTCCGAGGTGAATGCAAGTCCTTTCCAAGTTGCATTCAACTGACCCTCAAAGATGATAGGTTCAGCGGATGTTCCTGCTGCCTTTAGCGTATTACAAGAACCATCGAAAGATATTCCTTTGCCGTTAGCGACTTGAATCACTACACCTGGTTCAATTTTTAGATCTGCAGTAACAGATAGATATCCAGTAGCAGAACTTGGATTGACTCTAACAGGTGAATCAATCGCTGACCATGTTGTTGGCACTGTAATATCTGAAACTTGGTCTATTCCCTTTCCTTCGAATGGTATTAGACGAGTTCTTACTGAACAATCCAATGCTGAATTGTCATAGCAGTAATAACTGGTGTAGTAACCCCACCAAGGTGCGATATTACCTGGCATACTTGCTGCGTTGCCATTGTATGGCATTTCAGGCCAGCTAGAACCCCATGTTGTTTGTGAGCGTTCTAGAGAGGTTACACCATCATCCTTCAGGTACAGGTTACCCATTCTTCCGATGTGTACACGGTTCTTAGCATCTGAACCGTTGTATTCAGTACCGAAGTATTCGAAACTGAAATCGTTAGGCATATCGATGTTAGCGTTACATCCGGACTTGTATGTGTTCCAATAGTAGGAAGACGCACAGTAGTAACCGTATGGGTATCCATTGCTCGAACCTGCAATTGCAGTATCATAGGTTGGAAGTTCTGTAAGACCTAGGTCGAAGGTTTCCCAACCGTGCCCGTTGCTGTCTGTAGAAATTCGGTAGTTGACAGAGTGTGGGTTTGCACCATTAGTGTATGCTTGCTTTGAACGTAGTGTGTCTCCCTTAGTGCGAGTTTGGTCTTGGTATCCAACTGTTGAATAGTCGTATGTAGCCTCACAATTGGAATCATACTTGAATTCCATTTCGTTGGTTACGTCATACATCAATAATTGGAACGTACAGACATCGTAACTAGAATAACCAACGTCATGCCATTCTACGATGAAGACCTTGTTTGGATCTCCTACTTCGAAGGATGATGCAGTTGTATTGTTGTAGTTTATTCCTGCAACACTCAAATCTTGTGTTTTGACCTTGTATTCTACGCTTGAATTACGCTCGAGTTGTTCCAATGTAATGGACCAGTCACATGAAGCAATTACACACTGTGTGCGTGTCTTGCCAACAGGCGATAGAAGTTTTTCAGTCCATGAAGCATCTACTGTTCCGTTCGCATCTGTGATACGATACAACATTGTAGGTCCTACATTCAGAGTAGCAGTTGTGTTAAGACCAGACGGTGGTTCACCAGCATCGGATATTCCAAATGTGAATGTTCGGTCTCTTGAATGAGAGTCGCGCATTCCTGAATGGTCGATATCTGGAGAAGATGTGTCAGGCTCGGGTGCAACTTTGGCAACCTTGTAAAGAACTGAACCAGATGCTGCCATTGGTGCGTAGTATCCGCCACCAAGAGAGAATCCTGACCAGCGGTATGATGCACTGTAAACGTAGTAGTATCCAGATGTACATCCTGGGCTAGAACTAGTAGAGCGGAAGAAATAGTACCATCCGTTAGTACCAACGCACATCCAGTTTGCTTTGGAACTGCTGTAAGTTGAGTTGTAATCAAACTTACCGAATGTTCCAGTGAAATCTGCAGGTATGTCGACTAAGTGAGCTGCGGTGTATCCGTAGGTCGACTTCTTAGGAGCAGTAGTTCCTGATGTTTGAAGTTCGTCAATACCGGTTTCTGTTCCTAGACCAACCATAGCCCATTCGTTAGAAGAGCTGTCGTATAGGTAAATCAAATTCATTCCAGGACCATCAGCAGCAGATAATGTAAGGTACCCGCCTTGGCTTAGAAGTGTATCAGTGGTTCCAGAAACAGTTCCGCCTAATCCATTGTATCCTGAAGAAGGGGTTGTTGTCCACTTCGTCTTCCAATTTTGACCACTGTAAGAAGTACCAGTGTAGAAACATGAACTGCTTCCTGTTCCACAATCTGATGTATCAAATTCGAATACGTATTCATTCGAAGCATCGTAGTAAGTCATTTGGCGGTCGAAGTTAACAGCTGAACTGGATGAAGTGTAAGCACGTACATCTGTAGTTGTCACTGTTAGTTTCTTTGCATTTCCTGCATTGTCTGCATCGTCAACAAAGAACCAGTAAGGGGATGTTGGAGCAGATGAAGTACTTGGACTACCTGATCCACCAGCTGGGTTTGTTGCAACGTTAGGTGTGGATGCTAGATCCTGGTATGCCCAGAAGTATGTGACATACTCACCTGCTGCGATGTCGCTAGTTGTTGCACGGAATTTACAATCGGTGGATGATGAGTTGCAGGTTCCAAGGGTTGTAGCCTTGACTGCAGTGTATGAACCGTTGTCGATTGCGTAGTGCAAGTGTGGTGCGCCAGAGGTTGTTGTATCAATTCCAGATCCATCTGTCATTGTAGCGAAGAAGGTTCTTTCTCCTTCTTTGTAGGATGTGATCCCAGTATATGGCACAAAGTTATCAGTTGGCGCTACTGTATCGCTTCCACCAGTATACATAATCTGAATGTAACTGTTGGAGCTTCCTGCAGTCGAGACTATGCTGCTGTGGTAAGTGCTTGTGGTATACCTTGCAGACATTCCTACATCTCCACCATTCGTTAAAGCGCTTAGGATGTAGTTATGGTTTCCTGTAGAAGAAGAACACAAAATACTTGACCCGGTAGTTGAATCACAAAGGGTTGCCGACTTCCAGCCAGTACCTGGTGTGTAACCAGTACCAATGTCATCGCTGTTCCATATCGAACTGATCATCTTCCTAGCCGTGGTTGTACCATAGCCCGATGTAAGTCCGCCCAAAACGCCTGAACAACTAGACGAAGGGATTGCATATGAGTAAGTGTTAGACATTCCACAACTCTCCATTACAGATACTTTAACTGCGTTGGAAGAATAGGAAGTGCTTCCTGAGACGTACTGCTTCCAATAGATATCACTTATTGTAGCGCCAGTAGGTAGTGCATTAGCACTAGTAAAGGTGTACTTGCTCCAAGGAAGGTAGTAGAGGGTGCCGTAATAGCGATAAAGTCGCTTCGAACTACCAGTGTAACAGTATCCGTAGTAGACATAACAATATCCGCCGTTAGCGCTGAATACCTTAACCGATGGGTCGATAGCCAATGGGAATTGGCGGTCTTCGTCCATCAACCAGTCAGTCTCCACAACTGTGGATAGTACGACTGTGTCTCCAAATACCTGTACGATATAGGTTGCATGGTATGGTTCTGTTGAGTTCATTTCCAAAACAGTTGGCACAGGGATTGTAGCCAGAAGGGCACCTGTTTCTAGGTTGCGGATGGTTAATTCGTCCTGAGTGATAGTAACTTCCTCACGCAGGATGTCATCGCCTAGGTAGAGTCCATATCCAATTGGAAGGCGCATTTGTTCGGACAAACCGAACCATGCTGCATCCCCTTCAAGGACTGGGCGATCACGGATAACTAGGTTCTGCTTTACCTGGTTTGATTCGACTGTGTAATCTAAGTCGAATCCTTCCGCTATAGGGTAACGTAATACATTACCACCAACAGAGGCACCCTCTTGTGAAGGTGTGACCACGTGAGGTACCGGCATTGTACCGGACTCATCGAATGTCATTACCATCGGGTTGACTCCAGTAATAATAGGGTCAACGTTTTCGTTGACCGTTATTGAGATACCATCGGCTGCTTCTGGGGCAAAGGTAACTTTGTAGATGTTATCTTCTACTACCCAGCCGTTAGCTGTAGCCTTGATGTTAAGGTCAATCACGTCCCAGGAGCCAACACTACTCATGTAGTGCAGTGGCTCAGCTGAGGTGAGCAGAGCGGTTTCCCCATCTTCTGTGAGGAAGGCTTTCTGGTTCATTGCCCTCATACCCTCTAATTCAGAGGATTCATCAAATTCATATTGTATAGGCTCGTTGACCTCTGGAAGTGCGAAGAAGTCTTCGCTTGCTTCGTCCGCTATTGCGAACTCTGCTGTTTCCTTAGGGGCGTCGTTTTGCACTAGGCCTGACATTGGTGTCAGTGCCATCAATATGCAGAGCAATAGTGCTATTCCTACGCCACCTGTTACGGTCTTTTTGTTCTTATTCTGTATTCCCAACATCACGTCATCATCTCCTTACGGACTTGTATGCAGAGCACTTCACGCTCTGTATCCCTTATGAGCATTGGGGTACATGCGCTTTTACAGCATCATGTAATTTGAGTAGATTCAAACATGTTTTTTTGAGAATTATCATCTAGATTCGAAACAAAATCGCCAATGGCTGCATTTCAGTCTAGGCCCTTTAAAATCACCAGTCTCTAATGCCATAAAAGGACTGCTGCGAATCCGTAGTATCGTAGAATTAAAATTCAATGATCAGAGAAAAGTTCGTAACTGAATATTTAGATTAGAGAATTATATTTCAAATTATAACATTTTTGACAAATAGTAAACTTTGCAATTAATAATTATCAGTGTTTTTGTGAAAGTTATCATTTATTTTGCCAAGTCCCTCGCGTGTACGTGCGTGAGTAGCGATATTTTTTGGCAAGATGTTAGAATTGGAAAAAAAGAATATCCCAATAGTAATTGAATTAGAAAAAAGGAATGGGGGGAGCCAAGGGGAGCGGCGAACCGCTCCCCATGGCAGCCTCGGTGTCAAGCACCGTATTGCTTAGTCTCTGAGATCAGTAATCCCAGTCTTTGCCGTCTTCACCATCTCCACCACGGGAGAGGATAAATGCGCCAGCAACGAATGCTAATACCACTAGACCAATAATTACGCCGTAGACGGTCATAGGGACTTCTCCGCCCTCGGTTTTATCGCCTACTACACATCCATCTGCATTCGGGTTTACTTCACAATCGTCCACGAGATTCGAGTCGATTGTTAGTACTGTATCGGTACCAGGAAGTGCGTTAACCATGTTGGTCTTGTCATCATATGGTACTGCTGCAAAGAAGTAAGTCTTAGTTCCTGCAGCTCCGCCTGGATGCTTGATGTCAACAACAGTTGAATCTCCAGCATCTGCACACATTTCGTCACTAGTTGGCATATCTCCTGAATTACCCCAAGAGTAGTCAGCATAGCAAACCTTCCAGCCAGCAACATCCGAGACATCGCCACCAGCAGTCCATTTGACTGTCCAGTGGGTATCGTCCTTGTTCTCAACGGACATGGACTCTGCAACTGCGTCACCGTCAACTTCTTTATCTGCGACTGCAGACCCTGTTGCGATAATTGGGTTACATCCGCCTAGATTACAGACTGTTAGTGTGTAAGTGTAGGTTACTCCATGTGTAGTATCTGTCTGTCCGCTCAATGAACTGCTGATCAGAGATGTGTTCTCAATAGTAGTAGTACAATCTCCAATCGATGGACAGATTTCCATTGACAGCCAATCAGTTCCAGGAACTGTGTTACTAGAGTATGACCAACTCGCTTGGATGTTTCCGCCCTTAGTGGCAGTAACATCTGTCATTACAGGATTGCTTTCTGGGATGCTGATGAGTTGAATCTCTCCACCCATTAGCGCAATTTCTCCTTGTGCTAGAACTTGTCCATTATCATCTAGATCAATTGCGATTGAGCTTTCGCTTCCAGACACTGTGATTGAAGAATCGAGTTTGACCCACTCCCCATTACTAGAAATCCAGAATACACTTGTAGGTGTTAGATTATTTGCATCATAGTTGAATGACATCGACTGAGCATGGACATCTTGAGCCAGGTATACAGCATTTGGTACGTAATCTAGAATTGCGACAGAGGTATAGTCACCTGCAAAACCGTATGCAGATAGGTCTTTTACGTATTCATCTTGTTCACTATCTGAGATTGTTACATCAAAGATGGTAGTACCACGGTAAGTCAAATCATAAATCATCTGAATTCCAGAGTCGCTAGAATCTACTCCGACTTGGCGATTCCAAACATCGATGTTGATGAAATCCTGTGCTGTTGACCCATATGCATCTGAAACTCTTACAGAGTAAGTGTTTGCTCCAGCCCAACGAGAGTCAATTGCCATCAATAAGCAGGTAGAATAGATCAAGCCTTGACCATTACATTCGGACGCCATTTCTGTACCATCTTGTCCTTCTCCAAGTCCAGGGTGAGTCCAGATGTAAGACAGGTTATTTCCACTTTCATCATCTGCATCATATGCATTTGCGACTAGAGTGATGCCTCCTCCAGGACCAATGACTACATCCGCTGTGTTCTCTAGTGTTAGAGAAACTGAAGGTCTGTTGTTCAAAGCTGAAATCTTGTAGAAGTTCTCATCGTTGTTACGAGCAGACATGTCAGAGTACTTGTCCATTGAATTCTCATCTTGTTCGATGTTAATCATAGAAACTGTTGCTGTAATATTATAGATACCAGGAACGAATTCAAACATAACACATGCTTCACCGTCTTCGAAAGCGGTATCAGGCTGCATTGGATCGTTACCTAGTTTTAGATGCTGATAAGGCTGACCAAATCCAAAGGTACAGGAATCCGCTGTTGAAGTAGTAACAACTCCAGTTACGGTGTTCTCGATATCGAAAGTAACTTCCCAATCGTATGTAGTCATCAAATCGCTACCTAGGTGGCGAACGGAGGCTTGTACGCTGGACCATGCAGGGTTCAAAGGACCTTCTCTAATTCCAATCATGGTTGGTTCAGTCAATGCATTACCATTTTCGTCTGTCTGGTATCCTTGATTGATTACAAGGCCAGTAACTCCAATATCGTGGTAGGTCTGAACCTTTCCTTCAATCATAGATTCGCTAGTACCTGCATCATCATCTGTTACTGCAGTTACTTCACAGTAGTGAACGTAAGTTCGATCTTCCCTATCGCCAGCAGCGTTAGTAGTGGATACTGTTTCAGCACAATCTGGTAGTTGTCCATACAAGACATAACTCTTCAGATTAACTTCAACGGAATAATCTCCACTTTCTCCAGACATGTCTGGGGAAACTTGCCCAGTCCATGTGGATTCGCCTTCGAAGCCGAGAAGAACGCGTGTTGCGTTAGTAATGTTATTCTCATCTTCTTGGTGGCGGAAAATTTCAGTATCAGGAGTTGAGGTACCGAAACCAGTAATATCATTTGTTCCAATAAGGAAGGTTCCATCGGAACCAACTGTTCCCTCGTTTTCAAGAGTTCCAGTTACTATCATCTCGAGAACGATAGAACGTGCAGACCAAGCGGCTGAACCGCCTGTACTAACAGTTAATGTGAATGGTTTGTCTCCGCTACCGCCTTCGACTTCCTTTCCGGAATCCCAGGCTAGGTCGACGATGATGTCTGTCCAGTCAACTACAGAGACGTATGCCTCATGATAGTCGTTTCCAGGATCATTGTCACCAGCTGCAGAAACTTCTACTACAACTACATAGTTTCCAGTAGTAGGAGTCCATGTTGCAGGAGAACCTTGGTAAGACATGGTATACTTACCATTTGCGAGGTTTGCACCTACATCTAGTGAAGACCATGGACAAACGTAAGTGTCGTCACAGACGACGTCGCCGTTAATCCAAGACAGGTCATTACCTGCTGCGTCCGTAGCAATCATGCCTCGGGCGCCACTTTCAGTTAGATACACTGTGACGGAAACACCCATCTCAGTGATCGCAGAATCACCAGCATTGCTGATGAAAGCCTCAAAGTTCACATCATCACCGGCTTTCAGCGTATGCAGCTGTTCGCCAGTAATTTCATCGGTCGTTGTATCGCGTGGCGATAATATGCTCACGACTTCAGCGTCAGGCCCAACTCGGCCATCTGCTTCAATCATGTTATTTTGTTCTAATTCGGACAAATCAAGCGCTGCAAACGAGGTGCTTGCTAACATTATTATTGCCAGAATCAGTGGGGTTAACTTGCTCATTGTCATCTCCTCCAAAAGGGTCGGTTGGATTCTCCACGGCATGTAGGGTATTTAGGGGTTGGCAAGGGCGATTCGATTTGACCTCAGAATAAATAAAAAATTAAGTTCCAGAAGTATAGACCGCAGCAAGGCGTTTCTTTGAAAAATTACACAACGATTCATCAGAAAACATCGCTGCTTGGTACAATGTGTTTGTGTATTCAGTACACAGACAAATGTAATTTCCAAACAGATTAATCGACTGAGGAAAGAGCCTGAGATGGAGTAATCTTAGTCGCCTTAGAAACAGGAATCCATGTTGCTGCCAAAACTAGTATCCACCCCCCTAATACAATAGATGTAACTTCGAGCCAAGGAAGAATCAATTCTACACCCTGTTCTTCCCAGAAGGTTCGATACAATGCAACGTGGAAGGCCAAGGCTACAATTGCACCATTAAGCATACCCAACAATGAAACCCAACTCACTTCAATAATCATTCCAGTCATTACCATTCTTTTCCTGAATCCTAAAGCACGTAGCATGCCAATTTCACCGGAGCGTTCTGAAACAGACCGATATGTTACAACACCAATTCCTGCGATTCCAACGATTAATCCAAGAGCGAGATAAGATTGGAAGATTACTAGAATTGCAAATATTAAACCGAGTAATAACAGAATCTCATCTTCTACAACATAAGTGTAAACGCCTTGAGATGACAAATCATTCGATAACGATTTTTCTAGATCATTTGAAGATACATCCTCGCCATGTGAAACATAAATCCTGGTATCCACACCACCGAACTGTTCATCAACGATTTCACCATTCATCCAGATACCAGCACTAAACAATTGACTCGACTCAGATAATAACCCTCCAACCAGCACTTTACGGCTATTTCCCGGGTTTGAAATATCAATTAGGGAAATCGTTTTTCCAATAGGAAGAGTCAT
>CASICT010000008.1 GCA_949373265.1 Candidatus Poseidoniaceae archaeon
GAGACATCTCCATCATCTGATGGAGGGTATCTGAAGATTCGAATACACCGAAATAGGCGGCTGCATCATCGACCTCAATGCCATCAGGCATTGATACATCAGCGATATCACTAGCCATGATTAATCTCTCCTCTTCCAATCCCAACGGTCTGCACTTTTTGAGCCTGATGCCTTGAACTAATCCCTCATTGTTTTGAAATATCTATTATCGCCCTTGATTGAGGGGCAGACCAACCTGTTGTCTGTAATTGCATGAGCATGGTCCTCTCCGACTCTCCGTCTCTCAAAGCACCCTTAGTCCAATCAACAGCGGCCAAACGGTCCGCTAATTCTTCTGTAGAGAATAAATCTGGATCGATAGCAGGCTGAGTCTTTACTTGTGAACCGCCTATAGGTTTACGTTTTGCTACCTTCTTTCCACGTGCTGGACCTCTTGGGTCTGGTGAAACTGGGCCGCTTGGCGGTCTTGAACCACCCGGGGGTCCACGACTAGGACTTGCACCTGGTGGGCCTCGACTAGGACTTGCACCTGGTGGGCCTCGACTAGGACTTGCGCCTGGTGGGCCTCGACTAGGACTTGCGCCTGGTGGGCCTCGACTAGGACTTGCACCTGGTGGGCCTCGATTAGTTTCCCTAGTAGGCGTATTGAAAGGAACATTTTGATTGAAGCCATCTTCATCCTCGTCTTCATCATCTAACCAATCATCCGATTCGAAATCATCACCGCCTCGAAGTCTATTGACTATGATGAATAATAACCCGATAATTCCCAAACCGCCACTCGTTGCTAAAGTTATGAATATCATTGGACTTAATCCCATGATCAAATCATCTTCAGTTTCTGGTTCTGATTCAACTTCTATTTTGCACCCTCTAGGGGTAACGTCCGCTCCCGGGACAGTATTCGGACAAGCATCAATATCATCCATAATACCATCATTATCTGAATCAGATTGATAGTCAGCACAACCATAATTGATTCTTGCTTGCGAAGTTCGGTCTCCTGCTGTACTTGTGTTCAAGCATTGGTCTGCATCATTTCCATCAGGGTTGTCACCCCAACTATCCAGGTCTTTGTCTTCCCATTGAGTTCCATCTGCAGGGAATTTATCATCGCCCAGGTAGTCATGGTATCCGTCTCCATCAGAATCTAAACATCCTAATCGTGATTTCATAGTAGAGTTGCCCCAAACTTCTGGACAATCATCGGAATTATTTGCACCTGGTGCTTGTGAATCACCATAACCATCGCCATCCATATCGTGCCATTGTGTAGAATCATTGAAGAAGGCATCTCCTTCATGGGTATCGTTTCCAGGGTAGTAAACATATACTCCTTTGTATCCATCACCATCTATGTCCTCATCCAATAGTGAGTCATCAAAGCAGCCGCTTAGTAAAACGGGTAGCCCCGGTTCTGTATCAGGACACAGATCATTGCTGTCAGCAACTCCATCTCCATCTCCATCCAATTGATTTGGAGCACAACCATCTGAATTCACCTCTCCAAGTGTAGTCGTACCTGGACAAATATCATCCGGGTCGAAAATACCATCCCCATCTGAATCTACTTCATTCTGACTATCTGAACAACCGTTTTGATAAACATCTTCACCGATTGGAGTATTTGGACACATATCTTCTGCATTGGAAACAAAGTCTTGATCATCATCCTTTTGGTAATCTGAACATCCATTTCCATCAACCATTTGACCTACTTGGGTATTATCACAAGCATCGTAATCGTCGGAAATACCATCACCATCAGAATCTAACTCTTCGCCAATAATCGGACAACCTTGTCCATCTGTTCCATTGAATACTCCAAATTGGTAAGGGCACGAGTCTGGGTTTGTTCCAGCTTGATTATCTCCCCAGCCGTCATCATCAGAATCTGCTAATTGCGTACTATCATCAGGGAATGCATCTGTCGAGTCTTCCCTTCCATCACCGTCGGAGTCAATACATCCATAATACTCAACAATTAGTCCTGAAAAGTCAATTGACGATGTAGAGTTACCTGCAATATTTGGACAATTATCAAGATGCAAACCCATAGGGTCATCTGCCCATGAATCATTATACAATGCAGTCCAATTATTTGGGAATCCATCGCCATCTGTATCGTTTGCAGCAGAAGGATTGACGGGGAACTTATCCGGTAAGGTTGCATCATCTGATGAATTATCACCATAGCCATCTTCGTCACTATCCGCCCATTGTGTGCTATCATTAGGCCACCAATCTGCGCCATCTACTTCGGTCCATTCACGGCTAGTACCAATTCCACTAGGGTCTGAAGAACCGTCACCATCGCTATCTGGACAACCCAATCTGTCACGCCAAGAAAAACCTTGAACTGAATAGCATTGGTCGCCGAATTCCAAATCGGAGTCATTATCACCATAACCATCATTATCGTTGTCTTCCCACTGCATGTGGTTGTAAGGGAATAAGTCAGGGACATTGATTTCCAACTGTCCTAGAACTGTAACGTTACAGCAATCTGGACCATGATTATCTCCGAAAGAGTCTCTGTCGGAATCCAAGGCTTGTTTCCAATTGGTTGGGAAACGGTCTCCAGAAGTGAAACCTACGTCATTATCAGACCAGCCATCTTGATCGTAATCTTCGCATCCATAGCGTCCCCACCATGAAGTCCCGTCATCATTTACACAGTCGTCATTAGCATCTGACCAACCATCCCCATCAAAGTCTGCACAGCCTTTGACATCAATGCTAGAAGTACCCGATACGGAAGGGCATTCATCTGGAGATGGTCCTAATGGATTATCGCCATAACCATCACCATCGGAGTCTATCCATTGATTACCGAGCATTGGTTTTTCATCGTGTGAATCAGGAATTAGGTCTCTATCTGTATCTGTGACAAATCTCATTGAATAGAAGTAGTTTGTAGATGATTGTGAATATGCAAACATGAGCGCATCTTGCTTCATTTCCATCGGAACTGGGTGCTGGGTTGTGATTGCAGGGAATTCAGTAGACAAGATTGGAGCATGGCTATCCAGTGTAGATTCAAACGTCCCTGTAGTCCAAACTAACTGGTCTAATTCATTCGTACTAGTAATGTGCCAACGGTTATCATCGACTGCAAGTTCGTGGCTTGAATTTGAATCAGGAATATCGATTGAAAGACGGTCCCAAGAACCATCATCACCCTTTACCAATAGGCCTTGTAACGAATTATTTGCATCGAATAAGATAGTATGGCCATCCATGGCTAAACTGTGCCCTTCTGTCTCCCCATATAGCCAGTATTCAGCCGACAAATTCCAGGTTCCATTGTTTGACTTTTCGAGAACTTTCAACTTATCCGAGTCCATCATTGCGATTACTAACCCATCATCAGACGATTCAATTTCAAAAGAAGAACTGATATTTGCAGTTGTGACATCTGTAATCGTCGTAGAGTTATTTTGATACTCAACTACTTGCAAAACTGTAAGATTGTTTGATACTGCGATTTGTGCAAAAATTAGTTCATCATCGCTTCCCAGTGTTGAATCAAAGTCATCACCGAGGGTAGTATTGAGAATAGAAGTTTCAGTCCATGTTCCATTCAGTGTGTTCAATCTCACCATATTGTCATCATCGTCAACGTAAACCATGTGCGAGGTATCAGTGGAGTCAACATGCATTTGGATTGGATATAGCAGATCGATAGATTGGAGAACTGTTGTTGTTGTAAAGCCAGTAGAAGACTCTTCAGTGTAGAATATAGATGAAAATGATGTAGAACTGTGACCTAATCTTTGGTATCCATTAGAATCCAAATCTGCACCCATTTGCTGCCCGAGTCCATTAGTAGAACCAAGTGTAAATTCTAAGGCTGTATTCCCTTTAACCGATAGAGTAACCAAACTACCGTTTAAACCGGTTTGGTCTCGATATAATATCAGTGGTTTACCTGAACTTGAAATACCAATATTTGCAACATCAGCAGTGCCCAGGTCACGAGTAACCCAGCGACCAGATGGCGTTCCGTCAGGAGTATTTTCCATCAATATAATGCTAGAGTCTGAAAGCATGGTCAATATCAAAGGACTACCCCTTAGAGGAGTATGCATCTCAATTCCAATAACCGGCTGTTCGAATTCAAAGTCGATATATTCCCAGTCTCTTTCTGACATTAGAGTCAATACTGGGCCGAAGTTCTGACCTAAAGTCAAATCTCTAGATGAATAGAGTATCTCGTCCATTCCATCTCCATTGATGTCTATACCTGCGAGGAGATTAATTCCAACATTCTCACCGGTTGAACCTTGAGCAAATATCTGAACATCCGTTCTTGGTCCAGTAGCAGAGCCAAGGTACAGGTCAACCTTGCCTGAATTTGTACTTGAAGGGGCCATCAATAAGAAGTCATCAAACCCATCTTCATTGATGTCGCCTGCAGGAGATATTGTCTTACCAAGCAAAGCATTAGCATAGCTCCCTTTTAGAACTCCATTTGCAACAGGTCCTGATGATGAACCTTCCCAAATATGTACTTTACCAGAATGATAAGGTGTTACATCGGCAAACAGTTCACTAACAAGAATATCATCATACCCATCACCATGAATATCTCCAACGAATGCCATCTCAACTCCGTATAACCTTCCTTGGTCTAGAGGGGCATGAGAATTAAATTTAATAGGATCAATACCATTAGAACTACCAAAGAAGAATTCCAAAGAGGAATATCCAATTGGGCTATCAACATCGCCAGTATTAGACACTACCATATCCAAGAATCCATCGCCGTTCATGTCACCATTACCGATGACTTGACGACCAAACATTGTGCCTGATTCGGATTGAGTGATATTTGCATGATGCACCATTGAAGAAGAATTTCCTTTGAAAACCACTACCATTCCATTCTCAGAAAGTGTAGGGGAAGCGGTGTTTTCAAGAATCATTTTGTCAGCTACAACAGCCAAGTCTGTACAACCATCAGATTCAACGTCGCCAAGTGAGGTTAGCGACCATCCAAGATTATCGCCTTCACTTCCATTCATTTCCCACCAAACATCGGTTGAAACTCCTAAAGCCGAACCTAATCTTATGGAGATATGTCCTGAATCATTAATCGCAAGCCCTGGCTCACTCGATGCTAAATCGTCAATTCCATCACAATTGAAGTCGCCAATTGCGATTCCAGTCCCGAGCATTGAATCGCTAAATGAACCGACTAGGATTCTATCAGCGAGTGCACCTAGTCCGTTCGCAGAGCCATAGTGAATCGAGATTGTACCATTACCTTCTGGGTCTGTGTATACCAAATCATCCTTGCCATCTCCATTCAAGTCGCCACTGTCGACCAAGCCTTCAACTGAGTCATCATCATAATTGATTGTCCACTTAGGGTCTGGATCGAATCGGCCTGTATCCTTACCAGAAAGACTACGCAAAAGCGATATTGAATTGTTTCCTGCACCATCTGATTTGGAATATGTTATCTGTTCAATATTATTTGAATCAAGGTCCATTCCAATTGAAGAAGTAACTGAATCGTTTCTAGCAAGCACTTGCCTTACCTCAATCGTATCATTGAACTTAAGCAACCTTACCTCATTTTCAGCAGAATTTGTGTAGGCGATATGGAACATGTCAGAAGAATCAATCTCTACTTCAATATCACTTCCAATCGGTCCATCATCTAAGATTGTGTGATTCCAAAACGCCTTGTTAAACCAAAGATGATGCAATTTCGAATCTGCATTCTTGAACAAAATATGTGCTTTTGATTCTGAATCAAAAGAGATTGTTAATCCTGAAACGAAAACATCGGTAGCAATTGTACGCTGATGCCAAGTTCTGTCTGAATAAACAGCATTGGGTTCTGCCAATCGAGCTAGAACTAAATCGGATTGGACATTGTAAACTACGTGAATACGGTTTTCTTCTGTGATTCCGATTGCACAATCAGTTCCTTCATACAAGGAACCGTAATCATCAGAGGCAGCAGTAACCCATCCGGTTGGATAAGAGTCAATCAACAAGGTCTCAAAGGTTCCATTTGGGAAAATTGTATGCATGTGGACGTCTGTATCATCAAATGAACAAGCATATCCTGTTCCCTCTTCAGTCATGAACATATCAAGACCTCCGTAATCTGATAATTGAGGCTGAAGGCCAAGTGACCAATAATCTAGAATTGATTCGCCGCGAACCGTCCAGTTTTTGCCATCAACACTTAGCAAATCCCCTTCAATATCGTGGCCTGAACCACTTGTGAAATCTACAGATTGGGACTCAGAGTCCTTGTTAGCAGACAATTCATCAACTGGTAATGAAATCATCGGTGCGATGATTTGTATGATGAAAATAACGGATATTGCGAGTGGGACACCCTTGCTCCGCCATGACATAACTACCATCACATCTACCGCCCTACATTACTATTCCCAAACAATGATTGCACGGCCCCCTTAGGGGGCCGGAATATTTCCGTGGAAGCGAACCGCTTGAATCTTAGAATATTGTCCCCGTGTCATGGCCGAGATGGTGTTAGTTGTGGCGAATGGAAATTGGCCAACAAGGGAATTGATTGAAACTCTCTTGGAAGCTTCTGATTTCACTATCGCACTGGACGGAGCGGCTGATAGATTTGATTCATGGGATGTTGTAGTTGGTGATCTTGATTCGGTCTCGGAACCAGGAAAATATGAGGCTGATTTGAATCAAGAAAATACTGATTTGGCAAAGGCCCTAATCGCGTATGATGTCGATGCGGTAGTCGGTGTTTCAGGAGGCCGGCTTGACCACCAAATTGCATCCTTTACGGCACTGTTCGAAACCGACTCTGATGCGATTCTATATTACGATGGGTGGCGGGCCTGCAGAGTTGGTAATTCCGGGCTTGAAATCGAATTAGAAGAAGGAACTATTTGTTCAATTATGGCTTTTGGTGAAGTCTCAGAAGTTACGCTTAAAGGAGTTGAATTTGAATTAGAAAAAGAAGATATTTCCACCGGCACTCAAGGAGTGGGAAATACCGTTACTAATGGAGAAGTGAACATCTCCCATAAGACTGGTGATTTACTATTTATTTGGGAGGCAAATGCGCCCTAATAAATCGAGAGTAGTCTTCCTTACCCTCCCAAGTCCTTGCTCTTTCATCAACTCTTGAAGCCTCTACGGTCGATTCAAAACCACCCCAGTCTTCAATCAACTTTAGTTTCCAAGCTGCTTTTGCAGAATGTCCAGGGAATAATGTTCGCCACATATTTGGGATTCTTCCTGGCGTGATTAGGTTGACTTGGTCTACAATAGAAGTAGTACAGGTTTTACCAAATGTATGATACCATTCAGGAGATTCTGAAAGAGAGTTTAATCGGTCACATAGGGCATTGAATAACGCCTTGTCTTTCCCAGGAGGAGTTTGAACTCTGAATAAGTGAACTTTATGATTCCTACAATTAGTTCTAAGGTGCAATGCATCACTTTCGGTAGCGACGAGTAAGTACAATTCAAATGCCCGCCACATTCCCTTCCATGGGTCGTATCTCTCTCCAACTTCCCTACGGGTTTCAAAGGAGAAAGTAATGAATTGGCCATCACCGAATTCGAAAGTTAACATTGTGTGGGCAAGTCCCTTAATCTTGTGAAAATGGTCAATGACATACCATATGTCGGTTATGTCGTCAGCGTCTACCTTTGTATCGATCCATTTTGAATTATGGTCCCTTTTGCCAGACCAAGTGAAATCTCTAACATTTTTTAGAGATACCTCCGTGCCTTTATACGACGCAGTGCAGTGATGAGCACAATCCGGAACCCACTCTTTTTCCAGTCCAGCTTCTTGAGATTTAACATGAATATATCTTTTCCACATCTCATTGACGAACAGGATTAGCAAAGATATTCCACTGAGTATCATTACCCAAAATGCAACATCTCGAATCATATTCACCACTTCTTCCACATTAGAGAAGATCGGTCCCACCAATCCATCTCACCATCATCATGACGGCGCCATAGCATCCCATTTTCATCTTCATGAGTAGGTAGCCCCTCTGAATCTGGCTCACCGGTTTCATTGAGCATGTTAGCCCCAAGTTGTTCATCTTCGGGACCCTTCATCATCAAAACAAATACTGCGATACCAAGTATTAATGCTAGAATTCCAATACCATATAACCCGACAGTTGAAGTCTCGGTTTCATCTCCTTTTGAGAGTACTGGAGCGTCTTCATCAGTAGTGGTTTCAGCGGACGGCATGCGAATTAGCATAGTTCCGCCTGTGGTCTTTATCGCTTCATCATTAGTTACCGTCAGCAAAATTTTGTAGACACCAGAACCCCATTTAGAGCAATCTAAAGAACTAGAATTCGCAGTCATTCCAATTGAAGGAGTAACTATCCAATCCTTTGTGTAGCCGTCATGAGTCTCTCCGATGGCTTGTATATGGGATATAGTACAAGGCGTACCAACTAATTGATCATCCCCTTTTATTTCGATACTAAAATGCGGAGGAGGCTTGTTGATAATTACTAATTCAAGAGTATCTGATGTCGTTTGACCTAGGCCATTCTGATAGGTCTCGCTGACCACATAGTTTCCAGCGGGCCAATTGCTACAATCCAAGGTATCATCAGAGTCAAGAACCTTGAATGGTGTACCAATAATCGACCTTGTACCAACATAATCCCAACGTGGCCCTGTTTCATCAATAAACTCTCGGCTGATTTCACAAGAGTCTCCAGTCTGCATTATCTCAGAACCAGTAAGCTGTAAATTAACTGAAGGAACCGCTAAGGCTGGGCTCAAATCGAATGTTCCAATATTGATTGCTTTCAGAAGACGGCCGTCGGAATCACTTATTTCCAACATCAAACGATGTTCTCCTGTAGCCCATGAATCATAGGTCAATGAAGCGTTTTCTTGGTATTCAAAGGACATTAAAGTTTCTTCTGCGACATTAAATCCTGAATGTTCGCCGAATAATGTTAGAGTCAAATCAATCCATTGTTCAGAATCGATTACTATCACTACACGAATTGCATCCATCATTCCATCTTGATTGCTATCAAGACTATCATTTCGAAGAGCGACCAAATTTAGTCCAGCCGCTACGAAAGGATCTGATTCTTCTTCCTCTGCTGAAACCTGAGTCACAAACGAAAGCGAAAGCATCAATGCAATCAGTAACCATTCACGCATTTTGGTCACCTCCATCATTGTTAGAAGTCAAACCTTTTTCTAAAGAAGATACTGAATTAGATGAACGAACAACCATTGCAAGACCTGCTGCAACAAACATTGTAAGTCCCAAAATCATGTAAGAAAGCCAACTCGATGCTGGCTCTTCACCCATAGTCGAAACTGCAGCATTCCAACCACCGTATCCATCTGACCAGCCATCGCCATCTGCATCAGGACATCCTTGAAGGTCTCTGATTGAAGTCCCTGGGTCCGTTGGACAGTCATCTCTTAGTGAGCCCATATCAACATCTCCAAATCCGTCTTCGTCTGTATCTTCCCATTGTAATCTGTCAGTAGGGAAGGCATCAGCCTCACCCCAAGGATCTGCAAGCCAATTCTGAGATGGGTCAGACCAACCATCACCGTCTGAATCTCTACAGCCCAGTCTGTCAAAGAAAGACTGCCCACGCTCATTAGGACAAGCATCCCCTTCATGGCCTTCAGAATTGTCACCAAAGCCATCGCCATCTAAGTCACGCCATTGAGTTGGTTCATGAAGGAATGAATCTCCAAGGTCAGACCAGCCATCGCCGTCTGTATCATGACAGCCCCATCGATCTCCACCCGATGTTGGACCGAGGGAAGTTCCAGGAACATCAGGGCATACGTCAGAAGTTGTGCCTCTTGGATTATCTCCACGGCCATCGCCATCCCTATCATGCCATTGAGTTTCATCATTCAGCCATGCATCCGCTAGGCCACCGGGACTAGCGAGCCAGTGAGTTGTAGGGTCGGACCATCCGTCCCCATCAGAGTCTGGACAACCCCAACGGTCCATTGCAGAGTTACCTTCAGTAGCAACGCAACCGTCACCACGCCAAGCCTCCCTCCAAGTATCACCATCGAAATATTCGAGATTATCACCGTATCCATCATCATCGGTATCATGCCATTGACTTTCATCATCTGGGAATGCATCGGCGAATCCATCGGGGTGAGATATCCACCAATCATCTGGATTGGAATAACCATCCATATCTGAATCTAAACAGCCATATCTATCAGCCCAACTTATCCAACCACTTTCGACTTCCTCAATTGTGCTAAGTGGACAAACGTCACCTTCATATCCAGTAATATTATCACCATAGCCATCACCATCTGTATCTCTATATTGGCTTGGAATCAATGGGAAGTCATCGATTTGAGAAGCACCGTACGATTGGTTATCACCCCAACCATCATCATCGGTATCGAGCCACTGTGAAGGGTTATCTGGGAAATCATCTGCCTGTAAAGCTCCTTCACTTTGATTATCCCCCCAGCCGTCATTATCTCGGTCAGACCATTGTGAAGGGTTATCGGGGAATGCATCTGCGCCATCAACGGATGTCCAATTAGCATCTGGATTTGACCAATTGTCACCATCTGAATCGGGACAACCAAAGCGGTCCTCCATTGAATCTCCTGTAATGAAAGGACAAGCGTCAGGCTGACTTGCATTGTCATACCATATTCCAATCGACCAGTTCAATCGAGTTTCGTTCCAAGAAGCATCTGCCCAATTGTCACCAAATCCATCTTCATCTGTATCATTCCATTGGCTAGCAACGAATGGGAATGCATCACCAGTACCATTTGGATGAGCAAACCAAGCCTCGACACCATCTAATCCTCCTGGGTCCGCATCAGACCAACTGTCACCATCTGAATCGAGACAGCCAAAGCGGTCTGAAGAAGAGTAGCCCCTACTATATGGGCAATGATCTGGTTCAAATCCATTGAGATTATCTCCGAATCCATCATTATCTGAATCCATCCACTGAG
The DNA here is from genome assembly GCA_949373265.1 of Candidatus Poseidoniaceae archaeon. Next base: position 10,984 of record CASICT010000008.1, read on the forward strand.
ATGGAACTGTTACGAAAGCGTCGGCGCCATTGTTAGGCCCCCAGCCCGCGTCAGGGTCAGACCATCCATCTGCATCGGTATCAAGACAACCCTTGCGGTCATTTGTTGAAGTACCAAAAGTCAAATCACAATCATCTTCATTATCGATGAAACCATCTTCATCACTGTCTCTATTGTCTTGGTTCAAAGAGGGGGTTAGGGTATAATCGACACCATCGTTACACCAACTATCTTTACCCTTTATCTTAACATGAATCCAACCTGCGCCAGACATTGTAGTAGACAAAGTGGTGGATGAACCTGAATCGCTCATAGCCTGGCCTGCGACTTGAGAGCCTGTTCCATCATGAATCGAAAAGTCTGCCTCCCAGCCATCACCAGGACACCAAAGCGCACCATTACTCATCGAACCTGAAAAGCCAACTTGCACTATATCCCCTTTGTAGGCATATATCTTCCACCAGTCGGTTTGGTCGTTTGGTGAACATCCATCATCATAGCAAACATAGCCGTTTGTTGAGACACCATTTGTTAGAGGAGTGGCGTTGGTTATGTCATCGTCCGCTTTAACGACTGGTGAAAATGTTAACAAGGACACTGCGAGGAAGAGCACCACCAACTGTCCCGCGCGCATGTACATGCATGCGAGGTTTTAGTTTTCAAGACAACCCCGACACATCAGATGTCGGTAGCTATCCAAATAGGCCCTTGAAGGGCCCCCTCTTCATCTAAAATAATTAGATCTGGAATTTGACTAATTACGCTTGCTCTAACGAATTTTATGTATCTTTGTTCTTCATTTTCTTCAAACGGGTGAAGGCCAATATTCTGCTGGTATGCGATTCCAATCCAATCTCCATCTGGACCATGTACTGTCTCGAAGAAATCATGCAATGCGTGAACGTCACCGTTTGCTTCTTCGTAAGCGGTCACGAAATGTAGAGGCGTTGGGTCTGCAACGACCCAATCAAACACATCACCTGAATGTGGCTCGTAAATCGCACCCGCCAGCAGATACCATTCATCACCTTCAGTATAGCCATCATCACCATACTCCAATCCATACCAAGAGAGAGATACCATGTTATTTTCACTTATGGAAACGAAAGGATACATTGTGATTCCACCCGATTCACCCCAGTCTGGAGCAATACTCCAACTCTCTTCCCAGACATCTCCATGGTCATATGAGATTGCCATTCTCATATCCCATGAACCTAAATCACCCTCTGGACAATCTGCCCAAACAACGACTACTGTACCGGCTTCATTGTTATTTACAACTGGATATCCCTCTGGACAATTTCCTGATCTTGGACCAAGTTCCTTTGGCTGAGACCAAGTCCCATCTGTCACTCCAGCTCCTCTTCCGTATTCAGCGCTAATTCGAATCTGTACCGACCCTGAACCAGAGTCAGCATCCTCTTGAGCTACATAGACATAGGAACCTTCTTTTTCCGATGAAATCGTTGACCATCCACCCGGCATAGCATAGCATTGAGTGAAGGTATTACCACCATCTTCGGAGTGATAATACCAATATCTACCAGAATCTCCAGTACATTCAGGAGGTGATGCTCCCGAATTTCCAAGATAGTGAATGATTCCGTCACCTTGCGCAGCAACCCATGGGCGGTCATCGGCAGCCATAGTGTTCATTCTTTGACACACTGAACCCATTTCGTAAGATTCACCGCCCTCGGTAAATCGGTGCCACCAATTATCCTCAAGAGTAGTGTCTAAGTAATACACTACGTCGTTATTATCGACTGCAATATCTCCTTCATCTCCAAGACATTCTGATGCTCCGCCAGTCAGAGAACCGACCGCTGAATTAGCCAGATTACCAGGTGTAGGTTCGAATTGGTCTGCATGGTCCCAAGAAGAACCATTATCGGTTGAAATCCAAAACCAAGATGCCCAATAATCCCAAGAGGTCATCGAACCATCTTCACAAGCATACCAGGTATCAGTAGGACCTCCTAAAATTGGTCCAAATGGAGTTCCCTCTCCACCCCAGCGTAAATCTTTGTGAGCGGTAATTTGCATATTTCCTTTGGAATCGATTGAAAGAGAGGGTTCGTATCCGATACCAAATCCTGCATATTCTTCGTCTTGACCATTATTCATGTCAATACATTCCTCATGCCTTGGCATGTAAATGGGCTCATCGAAAATAATCTCAACATTGTCGCCAGGAGCAAGCGGTTCAGACATGGCTACTTTTTGTTCATCGAGTATTTTACCGATACTTGTACCTAAAATCAAGAAAGCAACCGCTACTGCAAAGGTCACCGCTAGCATCCCATTCAGAATGTTTGAGTCGTTTTCTTCAAACAACTCGGCATCTTCAACTTCGATTTCAATCGAAGGGATGCTGGGTGACTTACTAGCCATATCTTGTCACACCTATCGCTTTGCTTTCAAACTTCGCAAATTATGACCTTTTTGATATTGCCCGATTGAAAGTATTTTCATAATCAGAAGCATTGTGTTCGTAAGTATATTTTGACAAAACTCTCTCTCTTCCCAATCTGGCTTTCTCAGTAGTTTCTTCACTGGATAACATCTCATTTACACAACGTGCTAAATCGATTGGGTCGCCTCTTTTGAATAGTCCACCAACTGAAGAATCAACCATTTCGGTCAATGGCTCTTGGTCAACAGTTGCTACCGGAGTCCCACTAGCCAATGATTCAAGAGGAATCAATCCCTGACCTTCGTAATATGATGGATAGACGACTAGATCTGCAGACCTGAAGTGCTGTGATAATTCGTCAAAAGAGAGACTACTTAGGATATGTATTGAATCGGAAATTCCAAGTTTCTTAGCATTCCTTTCCAAACTTGATTTCATGTGTCCGCGGCCAACGATTACTAATTTCGCACCAGGGTTTTTCCGAATAATTTCAGGCATTGCCCGGAGTAGAGTCATGTAACCTTTTCTTGCCACTAAACGTCCAACTGCTAGTAGCATTGGAGTTTTGGTATCCGAGGAATAGGAGAGGGCCTCTTCATCGCCACAGCCGTATAGACCTCGGATTCGTTCATGTTCTAATTGTTCGGATTCATCATCAATATTTGGAGGCCGGAACACCTTGTGGTCGCATCCCCATAGAATTACTTCACAATCAAAATCCTCATCCGGACGATACCACCTTTTGAATTCCTTCAATGTTGATTGGGAATTCGAGACACAAATACTTGATTCTAGAATCCCTGCCCTTTCATATTTAGAATACCAACCTGCAGTTGTTAGAATTGCAAGGTCGTTTGGGTTTCTCCAAGTTGCAGATTCTCTAGCGGCTGCGGCTCGCTTTACTCCCTCTTTTTCGCCTAACCAAGAACCGTGAAGACACGAAACAACTGGGGCAATGTGTTGTTGTAGCCATCTAAACTCTTTTCTTTTCCAAGATACCAAAGGAAGATGGGCATTGATTACATCTATTGGCTTTGTTGAATGTAACCTCTTCAGAGCTTTGATGGCACTTTTACCATATGAACGAGTAAAGGCCATAGGAAGGCGCGCCCAACGAACTGGGATTACGTTAACACCCTCTTGTGAAGGTACGGTCTCTGAATGTGAACGTGTAATAATACTAACTTCGTGACCTAATTGAACAAAGTGTCCGGCTAAGTGAAACACTACTGAGCCGATTCCGCCCCATCGAGGCGGATATTCACCCGACACTATCGCTATGTGCATGTCTAACAATTAGTCCACATCAGTTGCGCTAAATAATCCAATGGATAGGTGCCTTCAAATGAAATCCTTCAATCGACAGACTATGGCCGGCAAGTTACCAGTATCTGTAACGGTTATTCTCCCTACAAGAAATGAGGAAGAAGCCCTAGCCCCAACAGTGGATTCTATACCACGTGATTGGTGTGATGAACTTGAGATTATGATCGTAGATGGAAGTTCTACCGATAGGACTAGAGAGATTGCATTAGAAAAAGGAATACGTGTGCACTTAGAACCTCGCAAAGGATATGGAAGAGCATACCGCACTGGTTTCGTAGTTGCCAAAGGCGACATAATTGTAACAATGGATGCCGATTGTACCTATCCTGCTGAAGTAGTTCCTGAATTGGTCAAGAAGTTGATTGACGAAGATTTAGATTTCATCACTTGTGACAGACTAACCCTTGCTGAAGAAGGCTCGATGTCCGGTCTACACGGATTTGGCAACTGGGCGCTATCATTCAATGCACGTATGGCATTTGGATATGGAATCAAAGACTCGCAATCCGGAATGTGGGTATTCCGCAAATCAATTTTCGAAAATGAGAAAATGCGCCCAACAAATGATGGTATGCCATTGTCTGAAGAAATGAAGATTCTAGCTCGCAAAGTACTTGGTAAGAAGAAAGCGATTGAGGTCTCTGTACCTTACCGGCCTAGAGTGGGAGATGCTGAAATCCACACATGGGGAGATGGTTGGAAGAATCTAAGATTCATTTGGGCTAAGCGATTTGGAATTCATCGTACTCGTAGTGAATGGGGTCCACTAGAGGATAATCCAGATTCTCTAAATGGTGACATCCCTGAACAGAAGTAATCGCGCATATCCGCTAATAGAGAGGCTGTGAAGGCTCATTTATTATTACAATGACGTTACTATTCATCTCTTCTACGATGCCTATGCGTTGTGGCCTGTCGATTCGCACAAAATTTACGAATCCGATAATCATCGGAGTCGCCACAAATAAGACTAGCCATGCCCATATTAATTCAATTATAAATGAACCATAGTGAATACCAGCAGTACCGTCCATTGAAATAAATGAACGATGGTCTTTGCCTGGAGGTTTATCGATTACTTCTTCTAAGTTTGAAGCATCAACCAATCCAAGATCGTACCCCTCTGTAACAAAGTTGTAATCAAGTTCTCCAGACAGTAAGTCGAATTGTGGCTCTCCTTCCAATGATTGATGAACAGTAGACTCTCTGTCAGCGTTTTGAGTTCCTGTTCCAAACTCCATTCCACCAACATACCCTAAGGGTGCCAAGATTACTAGAGATATGATGATCCAAAGAACTAGCCCGTTTAGAACCAAACCTATTATCGCTCTATTTTTAATTTCAAAGAAAGTTAATACAAGTAATAAGATTCCTAAGCCAAGGGCTATGTTGGCAAAAATGGGAACACTTTCTTGAATTTCTGAAAGGGGGGTGAAGTCAGAATCCCCACCATAATCCTCAGCAGACTCGGCGGGAATCGTGGTATCATTACGAGTGTTTTGCCACTGCATAAAAGTCAGAAAACCATCGATATGAATACTACCATCTGCTCTTGTTTGATTTACTTCTAATTCTAATTCAAAACCCGCACCCTTTGGAAGTCCTTCGGTATATTCAATATCGACTACGCCTGAATACCAAGTCTGATTATTGACCGCACCAATCAACGAGATTAGAATTACTAACTGCGCCAAATGAAGGAGCAACTTAGCGTATGGTTTCCCCTTCCTCATGAATGAGGGAGGGGTACCATCTTGTTTCAAATCTTGCATCACTCTTTACGAGTACGCAGAGTTGCAACTAGGCCTGCAACCGCAATCATCGACATTGTCATAACAGGAGAGATGAATGGTAGAAGACCATCTTTTACATCTTCCGTTGTTGTATTACCTTCACCCTCTGCAGGGCCACCTGCTTCTGGACCATTGTCTGCAAGTGACTCCTCAATTGCTGTTTCGATAAGTGCATCATTGTGTTGTGAAAGATCAACTAAGTCTTCTAGAGTTGTATCGAACTCAATATCTGCTTCCCAAGCAGCCGCTTGCTGTCCAGAGAAATATGTCAGAGAGACTGGAGATGGTGCAGTTCCATAGGAATCGGACTCTGGTCCAACTAATGTATACCACATGTTGCTATCTTCCGTTGATACAATCATCTGGAATCCAACAACCATGTTGTTTGTGTTATCCCAAAGAACAAAACCATCTGCATCATCATATGCAATATCCGCTTCATAATCTTCAAGACGATACTCGAGGTTATCAGCAAAGTTTTCCATAACATTCTCTAAAGTAGAGTCTCCGAATCCTTCGAGAATGCTCTCTACCAATTCACTTGGTTCAGGCTCCTGAGAAACTTCAACACAGGTTTCAACTGAATCTACTATGACATTGTTTGAAACATCCTTGAGTTGTGCTGTAGCACAAGTTTCTCCCCATTTGGTAGTACTCATTTCAGTATAGACATAGTCATCGCCCCTGGAACTATCCAGTGGGATTGATTCGGCATCTTGAGTGCCTCCATCTGTATCTTCCAATACCAATTGTACTTCGTAATTGATATCGCTATCCAAATTCCATGTGGAAACAGAAATTTCGATTTCATCTTGGCTGTCTGCATTCATATGGAGTTGCATACTGTCGCTATTTTCGTAAGAGTCACCATTACCCTCGATGCTTTCAGCAATTTCTTTGGTACTGTCGACAATCATGTCTTCAAGAGTAGCTGCATCTTCTGTACCTTCGAATGCATGCATGAATAGGTTAGCGATATGGCAAGTCATCCCAAATGGTAGTGGTGTAGTGTATGCCTGCATAACTTCGATTTGTTCGCCATCAGTAGTGATCATCTGGATGCCTTCAAAGAGTTCCATACTCATTTCACAATCAAAATCTTCATCGAATACGCCAGCATCTGTCTCATCGTCACTTGCAGAGACATCCCACTTTCCTTCAGGCATTCCCATCTCTTCGGCAGGTAGTCCTGTAAGTTCGAAATTGAAACCAGTACCAGTAGAGAATGAACCTGTGTGTGACTCGATGTTGTCTCGTACCTCATTGATAGGGCTGGTTCCGTCTTGGAAGTGTGTCCAGTCCATTGAATCTTCATACCTGTCTTCATATCCGAAATCATCCGTGCATTGGTATCCGACAGTGTAATCCTCACAGTATCCCCAATAATCATTGTAATCATCCCAACCATCGTCATCATAGTCGATGCTGCATTGGTATTCATATCCGTTCCAAAAACAATCTGTTTCATCAGCAGTGTAATCCTGCCAGGAAATACCTCTTTCTGGCATTGTATCGTCTTGGTAATGAGTCAGAATTAGTGAATTCTCAAAAGCAATATTACTATTACCGAAATCATCGGTACAGTAGTAGACTTCCCAATCGGCATAATATTCACAGTAGCCGTAATACTCATATTGATCTATGTTATTATCTTGATTCCAATCAATTTCACAAACATATTGTTCGTAATCGGTGTCCCAATCGCAAATGACTTGTTCGGAATCCATAGAATTCCACCAAATATCATCTGCATCATATTCATTGTCATCGCCAATTCTCCACTCAAGATGTTCTCCACCTTCTAGGTCAGAAAGTTCTTGGTATAGGGTGCTTGGTTCAGAGTAAACTACTGAACTTTGTGCGTTGGTAACTCCGTATCCAACTCCCATCTCCATGTGGATATCAAGAGGCATTACGGAATCTCCATCTTCAGCTTCTAGATGACCTTGAAGGTCGAAGAACATAGTTGTATCTGAATCCATGGACATATCGATATCGTGGCCGTAAAGTAGACCATCGATGTCACGGTATTCCACATAGTTAGCATCTACATTGAAGACGCCTTCGTAGCCACCAGAAATTGTTAGGTCCCATCCAGCACGAGCATCTGACCACTCTGTGACCATAGCCATATCCGAAAGTGCACCATGGCGAATTGTCAGTTCAGTGACGTGCTTTGTTACTTCAACTGATGTGCCATCTGCGGCTTCAAACATCATTGTTCCAGCTTCATACTGGTCAACAACCATCGATGACGTACCAGTAATTTCTTCGAGAATTAGCATCTCGATTCCTGCATCATCTGCAGACTGCATGACATCAC
>CASICT010000009.1 GCA_949373265.1 Candidatus Poseidoniaceae archaeon
GTAGCATTCGCAAAAGACGGAGGGGAACGCCTAGTCGGTGTAACCGCAAAGCGTCAGGCAGTGACCAATCATGAAAGGACAATATTGTCTGTAAAGAGGCACATGGGTACTGATTGGTCTACTAAGGTAGACGATTCAACCTACACTCCTCAAGAGGTTTCGGCATTCATTTTGCAAAAGCTCAAAGCAGATGCTGAAGCATACCTTGGTACTTCTGTAAAGCAAGCGGTAATCACATGCCCAGCATACTTTACCGACGCTCAGAGAAAAGCAACAAAAGATGCAGGACGTATTGCAGGTCTTGAAGTTCTAAGAATAATCAACGAACCAACAGCAGCAGCACTAGCGTATGGGGTCGATAAAGAAGAAGATCAGACAATTCTTGTCTACGATTTAGGGGGAGGAACCTTTGACGTATCCGTTCTTGAAATCTATGATGTAGATGGACAACCTCAGATTGAAGTTAAGGCTACAGCGGGTAATAACAAACTTGGTGGCGATGATTTTGATGACGTTCTAATCAAATACTTAGTTTCAGAATACAAGAAGTCTTCAGGTATTGATTTAGCTAAGGATGTACAAGCAATGAGTCGTCTGAAAGAAGCATCTGAGAAGGCTAAAATCGAATTATCAGGAACAGGCCAATCTCAAGTAAATCTACCATTCATCACAATGAAGGATGGCCAACCAGAACACCTTGACATTACAGTGTCTAAGTCTAAGTTTGAAGAATTGATTGCTTCTCTCGTTGAGAAAACAATGAAGCCTACTCGTCAAGCAATGAAAGATGCTGGACTTTCCAAAGGCCAGGTTGACAAAGTTATCCTAGTCGGTGGTTCAACTCGTGTTCCAGCAGTACAAATCGCAATTGAGAAAGAAACCGGGAAGCCTCCGTTCAAGGGGATTAACCCTGATGAAGCAGTAGCAATGGGAGCAGCGCTACAAGCAGGAATCATCGCAGGAGATGAGGGCGTATCTGACATCCTTCTACTCGATGTCACACCTCTAACTCTTGGAATAGAGACACTTGGTGGAGTCACAACTACAATGATCGAACGTAATACTACAATCCCAAGCCGTCGCTCGGAAGTATTCTCTACAGCAAGCGATAATCAACCTGCTGTAGAAATCCATGTACTCCAAGGTGAGAGGGAATTTGCAAAGGATAACGTAAGCCTAGGTCAATTCCATTTGATGGGAATACCTCCTGCACCTCGTGGAACTCCACAAATTGAGGTTACTTTCGATATTGATGCAAATGGCATCGTCGATGTATCTGCTAAGGATAAGGGTACAGGTAAGGAACAATCGATTAAGATTGAATCTAGTACCTCTCTTTCAGAAGATGAAATCCAGTCAAAGATTGCAGAAGCAGAAGAGTTTGCTGAAGCGGATAAGCGTTTGAAAGCACAGGTCGAGATGCGTAATATGGCAGATCAAATAGTGTATCAAACACGTCGAACAATCGAAGAAGCAGGAGAAAAACTCAGCGATGATGACAAGACTCCAGTTCTATCTTTGGTTGACGAGCTAGAAACCCTATTGCAAAGTGAAGAAGGAGAAGCCAAAGAACTCGATGAAATCGATGAAGCCGCAGTTCAGGCTAAAGTCAAAGAAATCGAAGAAGGTATGCACGCAATATCTGCTAAACTCTACGAGGCAGCAGCAGCAGAAATGGCAGAGCAAGAAGAAGCTAGTCCAGAACCATCTGATGATGAAGTAGTTGATGCAGACTTCGAAGTTGTTGATGAAGACTGATTACCATAGGAACGGTATCGCACTAAAGGTCAACATAACCAATGGTATGATAATTGATTCAGTAGTCGAGCGTAAGCCAGATATCAATGAAAGTTCAGTTCCTCTGTGAAGATGAACCTTCATGCCGATATCCTCGTTTCCTCGAACGATAAGATGCGAACTAGGGATAGTTTCATCGAGGTCGTTTTCCTTTTCATCTCTGGTCCTAGTCTCAACTCTGCCCAAGCAATAAACAGGGTCTCCTGCTGCTAATACCCAGGCAGTCCAGCGCCAACGATGTTCATTCCATTGATGTAATTGTTCACCAAGTTGAATATCTTTCCATGATGAAGGGTCGACTAATATTCCGCCAGTTCCATCATGAAGTATGAACTCTGTATTTCCATCACTGGTTCTTCTTGTCTGCCAGTTGCAAGATTCTTTACCGTCTTTGTCAGTAGTGCACACATATTCCTCTTCTTTCCATCGATAAACCACTACACCTTGTACTATACGAGAAGAACTGCCTCCTATGCTGATGCTCATAGTACCATTAGGTCCTGGCCTAACTTGTCCAACCAACTCAGCAGGCCCTACCGCAACACTTCGTGCTCTGCTGGATGGGGTGTCAATTATATTGTGCATTAATTTCCACTTCTTCCAAGCAAAGAATCCCCAAACTATATTGAAAATAATGATCGCAATTCTCAGGGAGTAGCCCAATGTTTGTTGCGTACCATCTCCATGTCTTGCAAGTAAATCACTCGCCAACCAAAGAGATGTAACAATAAAAATAATTCCATTTATTGAATAAAGAGTGAATGTAGCAGGTGTTGGAGTCCCTATCACATTTGGATGTTCTTCAATCAAATGTTGATCAGAATTACCTGTGTAAGGATTATCTGGCCACGTTTCAAATCCCGGAGGGGGTAATACCCAGTCTGAATCGTCGACTCTCCTTATAGGTCCAGATGCCGGACTAAGGGAACCTGCTTTCCCATGAACAAATGGTAGGTTACCCCATCTATGACGTAGTTTTTTGATATCATCAGATAGAGATGTAGGCGTTGTAACCATCATAATTGCCGATGCTATCATTATAGCAAGAAGAGCAAACCTTTGTGCATCTTCTCTCTCTGTTCTTTCTCCGGGATCCAGACCTTCCGTGCCAACTGAAAGAATCATCATTTTCTCATCATGGTTCATTAAATAAACATCGATGATATCTCCCTCATCGATGTACCAGTCACCATAACGATCAATACATTGGCGGTCTATCGTTTCAACTTCTACTCCCATTTCGTTAGACCAAATCAGGGTGAATGAATCTCCGCCAGAAACTGGGTAAACAGTCAATTGCTCATCATATATGTCCACATGGTCTGTACAATTCTCACCGTCTGAATCATATGTCCAATATCCGTGAACTAGAGTTCCTTTTTCGATAACAACTTCAATCAATGCAAAATTGGCCAAATCTCCTTGATTGTCCCATCCAACTCCCAGTTTTACTTGGTCATCATCTTTTATGTCCTCGAGAGAATCAATTCGTACCGCTTCAGTTGTTGGGGGGACATCTGGTATTGAAATGCTTGCAAAAATTAGGAATGTGGCAACTAAGTACATCACTAAAGCAGCAATCCAAGCTATAATCGATTTGCGCGTGTGTGGGAAAGTGAATTGAAAAAAGCCATGTTGTAGGGAGGTATGGTCTATCTTCCTACCTTCTTCCATGTCCTTAGGCCAACTTGTTTAGTTATGACTAAATCGACTCTAATCCTCTTAGGACATTGGTTTGGTTGAATACAGTAAATATTCGACTTGAATAATGAACATAGAAGGTTATAATTCACACGTTATATGACAACCTTGAATATCCCCCGCTCATGCATTTTGAACATGGCAGACGTGATGGCATTATTGACTCAGATGCGAGGCGCTAGCGGAGAGGCCGAAACAATTGGCTTGCCAGACAATGTGATCCTTGATTTCTCAAGTAGAGATACAACTCTAATACAGGCTATAACGGAGGCTTTTGACAAACAAAAACAACTTCCTTCTGGAGATTTAATGATGGATGAATCCGACTTAGTGAAGCATTTGCAGGCTGATTATGTCAACTTTTACGCTCCTGCGACTGTAAATCCGTATGTTGCTATCGCTGGGCGAGGACCATGGATTGTAACTTCTCATGGTGCTGTTTTACATGACAATGGTGGATATGGTATGCTTGGAGGAGGCCATGGGCCATCTGAAATTATCTCTGCAATGAGTGCAAATCACGTTATGGCAAACGTCATGACTCCATCTTTCAGTCAATCTCGTATGGCTGCTGCTCTAAAAAAGGAATTAGGACATACTAGGGGCAGTTGCCCATTTTCGAAATTCATTTGTATGAACTCTGGTTCTGAATCTATGACCGTTGCAATGAGAATATGTGATATTAATACCAAGAAAATGACTGAGACAGGTGCTCGTCATGAAGGAAAGAAAGTGATGCTTATGGCTATTGAAAGAGCATTCCACGGACGTACAGATAGGCCTGCTCAAATTTCTCATTCTTGCAAAGCAAGTTATGACAAGAACTTGAAAACATTCTCAGAGAGAGATAACCTAATTTTGGTTCCATCCAATAATGTCGATGCTCTAAAAGCGGCATTTGAAGAGGCAGAAGAGAAAGGATACTTCATAGAATCAATGTCGATTGAACCGGTTCAGGGAGAAGGAAACCCTGGTCAGTGTATCGCTCGTGATTTTTATGACGAGGCTAGGAGATTAACCAACGAACATGGCTCAATGCTGATTATCGATTCAATTCAAGCTGGAATTAGAGGTCAAGGAACATTGTCTGTAGTGGATTATGAAGGCTTCCAAGATGCCGAAGCACCAGATCTTGAAACATGGTCTAAGGCTCTAAATGCTGGTCAATATCCACTTTCAGTTTTAGGATTAAACGAAAGGGCCGCAGATATGTATGTCGTAGGAATCTATGGAAATACCATGACTACAAATCCTAGAGCATTAGAAACAGCGGTCGCTGTTCTTGAAACAATTACTCCTGAATTAAGGCAAAACATTAGAGATAGAGGTGCAGAGTTCGTAACTAAACTAAATTCACTCTCTGAAGAGCTTCCTGGAACAATCATCAAGGTACAAGGTACTGGTTTACTTATCTCTGCAGAATTGGAACCAAGCATACTAACTGTAGTTGGATTTGATGAAGTCGAAGTTTGGTGCCGTAAAAATGGACTTGGCGTTATTCACGGTGGCGTGAACGCACTAAGATATACTCCTCACTTCAATATTACAAGCGAAGAAGTCGATCTTGTAATCGACATCACTCGTCAGGCAATTATTCAATATACTCAGTAATCACAATCCAGTGATTAAGTGGTGTAGAGTTCTAACGTGGATTCCAGTTGCACCGTTCTTGACCAACTTGTTGGTCTTAGCACCCCATGCAGTTCCAGCAATATCCAGATGTGCCCATGGAATTTGGTCTTCAGTTCCGTCTCTATTAGGTACGAATTGCTTCAAGAATGCAGCTGCGGTGTTTGAACCACCCCATCTGCCGGCCCCTAAGTTACGGACATCAGCAATCTTTGAATCGGTCATCTCTTTCTCGAATGCTTTGAACAATGGCATAGGCCAAGCGATTTCTCCACAATGGTCTCCTGCTGCTTTGATATTGTTCAGGAGTTCATCATTGTTAGACCAAAGTCCACTCGCTTCGTGACCAAGTGCGACTACAACTGCTCCAGTTAGAGTTGCTAAATCAATCATATAAGATGGATTAAGATGAGTTCCCGCATACCAAAGTCCGTCAGAAAGCACTAGTCTTCCTTCAGCATCTGTGTTTAGAACTTCAACGGTTTTACCCGAATATGTAGTGATAACATCTCCAGGGCGTTGTGCGTTGGAGGATGGCATATTTTCAGCCATACATGTTAATCCAATTACGCGGTCTTTGTGACCACTAGCAACTAGAGCCTTCATGACACCAAATGTCGTTGCTGAGCCATGCATGTCATACTTCATTTCATCCATCGATGGAGATGGCTTAATTGAGATACCACCTGTATCGAAAGTAATTCCCTTACCAACGATACAAGGACTTGGTCCTGGCTTGTCACCATTTATCTCAAAGATTACCATGCATGGTTTTCGATAAGAACCCATGCCTACGCCTACAAGTCCACCCATTCCCATAGTACGAGCTTCGTCATAATTGATTACTTTGACTTCAACATTGTCATGGTCACTACCGAACTCAACAGCTTGGCGAGCAAATTCCATTGGATATAGGTCATTAGGTGGTGCATTTCCGAGATCTCGTGCAAGATAAACACCGGTTGCAACTGCAGAGGATAGGTCTGCAGATTTTTGTAACTCAACGGTCTTTCCTTCTTCACAGGTTACATTAACGGTTATTTCTCCGTCATCTGAATCATTATCTTCATCCTTGGATTTGTAATGATCATAGGAGTAATCTCGAAGAATCATTCCCTCAACAAATGCTGCCATATGCTCATGCTCAACTCCGTGGAACTTGACAGTTAGTGTCTTTCCGTGAATCTTTCCACGGCTAGAAGTTACCTTTGCACCAGATTCTCTCATGGTTTGCATATTAACATCATCTTCCTTACCTAAGCCGATTAGTAGAGCCTTTCCGCCCTCTGTTCCCGCTAAGGTCATCGAAGTTCCTGCTTTTGCTTTGAAATCTCCTTCAGATAGGATGTTCTCAATTTGATTCTTCAAACTGCGATGGACTCCAGATTCACTTCCAGTGGCCATATTTTTGCTATCTTGCCATAATGGAAGAACTAAAGTTCCGTTGATATTTTCATTGGTGTTTACTATTACCTTCATGGTCTCACCTAATTAGGGGCAGAAGTGCTTGGCTATTGAAGATGCGCCCGAATCGGCTCATCCAATCAGTTCGGCATCTAAAGGAATTTCATTAATTAGTTCCAATGGCTCTTCTTTTCGGATCCACCAAAATGCGAAGCAAATAACGAACAGGGGTACTGCTCCTGCCTGCAATACCCAAACAAATGTAGCCATGGATTGAGCCAAGAACCCTACTTCGTAGTCTCCTACTTCCACACTTTCATTCACCCATGCTGCAGAATTTATCAGACGTTTCTGATATGAGAATCTCCATTCTCCGTCTTCATAATCGAACCCAGAGGTTGTAACACTTGTAGAGCTTGTAGCATTGATAGTAAAGTTGGATGATTCCCAAACAACATCTTCATCGACCAAATATTGTAATGTGGCATTTCTAGTGCTGGCTCTTCCAAGATTGCTAACATCGAAACTGACGTCCTCTCCATTCAATTCGAAGGAATCTAAGACTAGCCTTGCCCTCCAATACCAAACATTGTCAATCAGATATCGCATTACATCGAGTTCTTCAGCCATTCGGGAGTCTAAAGATTCTACAGAACCAAGTAAGAACTGTTCATCATCTGTTTCGAATGTGAAAGTTGGAAAGCCCATGATCCCATAGCCGTAATCTCTACTAGTTCCTCGATTTGGGTAGAGTCCTTGATTTGCATTACGAATTGGGATTTCTGATAGATTCTCATTTACATCATCTCGAATGAAATGGAATAATTCCCAATCGACAGGCTGGTCGGGCATATATCCCCACGGATAGAGCATAATCCATACTCCAGTGTGCATTGTAATGTAGAGGTCAGCATCTTTCATGTAGGTATTCATGTATTCTGAATTAGCTAGAGTTTCAGATTCACTGAATGGGCCGCCACGTCCAGATTGAGTCTCATTTTCATCCCAGCGATGTGCGTAATTACGATTTAGATCAACTTGGTTTACATTCCAACGAGTATCCAAATCATTACCATCTGCATTTAGCATAATTAGAACATGAATTTCAGTATTTGCTAATACTCGTATTGCTTCTTCTTCACCAGCAGCCCATCCATCGATGTAGTACTGTGCGACCAAGAATGCTAACTCTGTGCCAAGGTGCTCATTCCCGTGATGCCCACCATCGATGTAGACCATGTCTTTTGCAGTACCATCATCTTTGGTCTCATACGACCAGTCGGAAATCCGGACAACCCACAACTCTCTTCCTAACTCAGTTTGACCTGCACTAGTAAGATCAACAATTTCGGGGTAATCATCAGCCCAGGCTTGTACATCTACTGTAAGTGTAGCATGACTGTGATACCAATGGTCGTTTACAATATCGGGTATCTGTGCACTAACATGACTCCCTAGAGATGCAAAAAGCAAAACTCCGAGCATAAAGAAAGCGCGACGCATAAACCATCCAAGGGTCCCTAAGACATCAACCTGACTGTTATTTGATAATTGCCGGGACAGATATTATATCGAATACCAATATGTTCCGAATGATGGTAGTAATCGAATGTCCACACTGTAGTGAAGATGTAGAGATGGATAACGGAGCACACGGACTCTTCGAATGCCCACATTGTGAAAATGAGTACGAGTGGGGTGAAAAGCCTAAATCCATGAAACGAGAATCAACCAGTTCGATTAACCTTTCAAAATTGAAGAAAAAATCTAGATCCAAATCATTGGTATCACAAAACAAAAAACAATATATCAATCACAAAAATGTAAGCTACCTGAGATATGGAGGAATTCAAGTTTGTTCTTTATTTGCTACATTTGCTATGCTAATGTTGATATTTACCGGGTTAAATTCTGATGAATGGTATACTGCGGATTGGTGGGAAGAATATGATTCCGATGAAAGGGAATATCGAGACCTATCACAAGACACAGGTTCAGGGACTACAATGAGTTTTGGAACGTCTGCGCTTCTGATTGAATATGTCCAAGATGTCAAATCATACTCCAGCGGAGATTCTGTCAAAGATGGAGAAGAGTACGAAGATGTAAGATATAGCGGGTCTGTTTATTCCAATATGATGGTTTTGATTTCTGCAGAGATCAGTATTGAAGAAGAATATTGTAAAGATAGTGATAATGGATGGGGAATGACTGAAGACGAGTTTAAGGAAGAATGTCGTGAGACGCTGGGCCAACTAAATGATCAGTATGATTGGTACAATAGCTGGAATAATGCTGGTACTATAATCCAAATCTTCATGATAATTTCCCTCATTTTCTGTTTGCTTATATTTTCTATTAAGACTGTTTTGCTGTTAAACCACTTGGCCGTTATTACTCATGGTGAAAACATGTTAACTAAAATCGCATTTTTGGATAATATCTTGAGTTCTATTTTAGGAGGTATACTAATCATGGGCTTGATATTTTACTGGCTATCTGTTCCTGATTTCAACCACATCTTCCGAGTGCAGGACGGATATGAACCCGATGATTATTCATACGGTCTTGGAATGATTTGGTGGCTTAGCATGAGTTTTTCATTCATCTATATCGCCATTTCTATTGCTGGAATGAGAAATGAAAGACTAACCGCTTAATTTAGAATGTAAGAGAATAGAATCGGTGCAACGATTGTTGCGTCTGATTCGATCATATGCATCGGTGTCCCCGGGGCTAACTTGCCCCATGTAATCTTCTCGCTAGGAGGGGCTCCCGAATATCCACCATAGGATGTAGTAGATTCTGAAATCTGAGCAAACCAGCCCCAGAGTGGTGCCTTTTCTTGCATGTCTTGCCTTAGCATAGGGACTACGCAGATTGGGAAATCACCGGCAATCCCTCCTCCGATTTGTAAGAATCCAATTGGGTGTTCAGCACCCATGTACCAATCAGCCAAGTGCATCATGTAGTCGATACCGCCTTTGACTGCACTTTGTTCAACATCACCTTTGATACAATGTGCTGCGAAGATATTGCCAAGGGTTGAATCTTCCCAGCCCGGGACATAGACCGGTATTCCTGCATCTCTAGCTGCTATTAGCCAGGAATCAGTTCTTGGTATATCGGCCTCGAGGTCGTCAAGAATAGCCATAAGATGTTCATGAGGGAATGCAGGACCCGTTTGCCATTGCTTGAGGATCTTGTCTTCGATATGTCTGATGGCTTCATCTTCTGGAATACAGGTATCTGTAACCCTATTGAATCCACGAGCATGTAATTCCGCTTCTTGCTCTTCAGATATGTTTCTCCAATTCGGGATTCTCTCATAGTGGGAGTTAGCGACTAGGTTGAACACATCTTCTTCCAAATTTGCACCTGTACATGTGATTGCATGGACCTTTCCTGCTCTAATCATTGGCGCTAAAGAGCGACCAATCTCAGCGGTACTCATTGCCCCTGAAAGAGTAACCATTAGTCTTCCACCATCTGTCAAAAAGTTGTCAAGAGATTGAGCACAATCACGAAGTGCTCCTGCATTGAAATGATTGAAATGTCGGTCAACAAATCCTCTTACCCCTCCATTCACAGGCGCAGTCAAAAATCGCTCAACACGCTTTCTGCGATTGATATTCATGTTGGGATAATTAGCCTTCAATTCCTTTTCTATTATCTCGATTATTCGGGCAGGGTCAGTCCCTCCACAAGTGAAAGCATCAATAGCCAGCCAACCACTTTCTGAATAGCAATGTGCGCTAACATGGCTCTCATCCAGTAGAACAACGGCGGCAAAGCCAGGTGGGGATACGCTACCATCGAAATCTTCGTTATGGGCATGCACACCTCTGGCGCCAGATGCATCAACTGCCTTTTGCATTAAGGATAACATCCAAGAACCTTCTATACCCACTGCGCCCGTACAGTCAAGCATGATATGAGCTCCGTGTGCCATCATTTCATCTCCTACTTGCGATACGTGCGGCAGTAATCTTCGTTGCTATCATAGCAGCGGTAAATTGGGTAAGTGGAGTGTCTTTTTGCGCAACAATTTCATTTACATCAGCGCTGATAATATTGCAATTTTCAAAGGCGGTTTCAATCGTTTGAACTACATGCCAGAAAGAAAGTCCACCGGGTACAGGAGTTCCAGTAGCAGGAACAAGTGAACCATCAAGGCCGTCTATATCGATAGTAAGGTGAACCGGTCCTTCGATTTGTGAAATAGATTCAAGCCATTCACTCCATGCTTTAGAGCCGGTACAAGGACTCATTACATCTCTAGCAAACCAAGTATTTACTCGGTCATCATTTTCGATGTAGTCTGCCTCTTGGCGGCAATATGCTCTGATTCCTACTTGGTGAACACCAATCGCTCCTTCATCCAAAGAACGTGCGATTGCACAAGCATGCGAGTAAGTCTCTCCTCCAAGTTCGTCTCTCAAATCAGCATGTGCATCAATTTGAATCAGAGTTACTTTCTGCGGACATCCTCTTAGAATTCCAGGTAGGATTCCATGTTCTCCTCCCAAGAATATAGGGAAGGCTCCACTTTGGTACTGTTGTGAAGCATAATTTCCGATTGCATCTAATTGTTCTTGCAATGAATTACCTTCGCCATTCCATGGCTCTACAGTCCGAATTATTGCCCCAGCAGGTAATTCCTTTCCGAGTAGGTCATCAAACAGTTCAACCTGTCCTGACGCTTCAATACAAGCAGCAGGGCCATCGGCTGTACCTTGCCCATAGGAGGTTGTGAGTTCATAGGGAATGGGTGCAATAATGATGTCAGCATCCCCCTCAGAATCGGGCAATCCGAGGAAATTACCCTCTACAAACCCGCCATCCATGTCTCTTGCGGAGACGATATTACCTTTGAAGTCCTCGATTGAGCGAAAATGAGCGATGTGTTAATTAGGGACTTCGACCTATACATATTAGTGCGCAGAGGGGCGTTGTCACCCGACATATACTTCAGCGCAGCGGTGATTTCATGGGAATGACAATGGCAGAACTAACCGAAGCAATTCGTCAACACATCGACATGGAAATGGATCCTGAGGTTGCGTGCGGCATGGCTGAACACGCTCTAGGATTCTTTGGGTTTTACGACCGAATCATCGATAACGCTCTCGAACCAACCGACCGCAACTTGTTCTACATGTTCCAAGATTATGACCTTCTAACTACTGAATCCGAAGAAACGACACTATGGGATGGTCGTGAATGGAGGATTCACTACTGGCGCTTCAAACCAGAACTGCGCGAGCGTGTAGAAGCATACATGAATCGTAAAGTGGTAGTTGCAGAAGTCGACCCATTCGGCGATGTATATGGCGACGCTGGAAGTATTTGGATGAGAGAAGGCGACAAGCCGAAGAACCCAAATGCATTCACTTCAGACCATTGGGGCTGAACATAACCCCACAAGTCTTGAAGACTAGCAGGTACACCATAGCACCATGAAGGCAAGGGCTGTTCTACTAATTGTGCTTTTTTTGACTTCTCTGATTCCGATTGTGAATGCAGATGAATCAAACCCTATAACAATAAATGTAGACTGGACTCAAGACCATGCCTACATCATTACAGGGGAAGTAAATCTGTCCGAAGTGAGCGTAACTCACTTACATGATGGGCTGGAATTAGATGTTGGTTTAGTCTATGATACAACAGGGGACAATCTTCGAGTTATTCTCAACACTTCTCTATCACACGGCGATGTAATAACTGTAAACGGAGGAGATGTATCTCGCTCAGTTACAGTTGGATTATGGGGCCAGCCACTTGCTGACCATGAGGTAACCCTCGACTCCCATTGGGAGATGGACCAGCAATGGGAGAATGAAAACGGGACACAGAAATATATTCTGGTTTTTGATGGACAAGGCTGGCAACAACGTATTGGCAACACTCTAGAATCCTGGGAAATGGGTAATGGTACTCTTACCGTTCTTTCGAATACAGCAGAAGATGGCATCTCAATAGTGCTTGATTTAGATTCGGTTTGGAAAAATGAAACAACTGTTGATGGAATAATGACAGGCCAAGTATTCGATGCCAGAGGCAGTGGAATAATCGGTTTGGATACCGATGGAGAAGAAGGAGCAGTTGACATTGATGGAGTGGTTAGCGATGCTTGGATCAATCGTTCGATGGTTAATGGGATTGTAGATGAAAGATTCAGATTAGAAGCTAATGGCTCAATATCCATTCTATCTGAGGAAGATGAAGAAACGATGGACCTTAGCGGAGACCTAGCAGTTTTGTTGATTGAAACATGGGACTCAAATGGGACTCGCAGACTTTCGCATACTCAGTTTGAAGCTACAGCCGATTTAATTCTCGAGAATAATGATAGTCGAATGGATCTCTCTCTAGATACTTTCGAGTCATTAGATAGGTGGGAAGATGGTGTACGAACTGACCATTTGAACAAAATGATAGGGCATGGAACATTCGGGTTTTCTGGAGATGATGAAAACGCAAGTGTGCAAATCAATGGAACAATCTATGATTTCCATCAAGAGCAAGAAGATGGAATTGTTACAGTTGATGACCTCCACGTAGATGGGATAATTACAGGGGATGCACAGGGTAATTTTGGTGTATTAAGAACTATTGAAGATTATACTACACAGGATAATGATAGCGGTGTATCATACGATGTAGTGATTGTACACCAAGAAGATTGGTTCAATCTTACCGGAATAACAGCACTACCTAATTCGGACTTGGGAGCGGGTGCTCACCACAATGAATCTTGGTCTTATGATGCTAGACAATCAGATTGGGATAACCGAACATTAAGGACCGTTTGGAGTCAAACAGGCCCCGACCCAAGTAGTGGAGATGAAATCCATTCTAATTCTCCAATTCAAAATGCACCTGAAGAACCGTCAGTCGAGGAAGGAATTGGTGCTGCAACTGTTAGCAGAGAATCCGGATTTGCTCCTATTGACGCTACTACAGGCGACGTATTCACATTAGACCATCAAGATGGCATGACGCTAACAGTCACAGCAGGTCTGGCCCAAACAATACCTATGGATGGGCACCTGGTAGATACAGTGGTATGGAATGGAGTTTATTCGAATGAAGTTTCAGGAACTGCAAATGGTAATTTGATTGTTAATGGCCCACTTTCTGGTCTTAATGTGGCGATAAATAGGGCGCTACAAGTTGAATTTGGAGACGATGAGCAAATGGTAAATTTGACAGAGAACCAATCTGTAAACAGGGTATTATCTCCTTCTATTATTTCAGTTCATGATAACCATGACCCAAGTATAGAACTCATAACATTGGCTCAAGGTGTTGTCACAGGTGAAAATGGAGCACCTGGTTATCTTGAAGTTACAGTAGCAGACATTGATTTCAATATGGATTCAGTAACCGCTGACCTCA
>CASICT010000010.1 GCA_949373265.1 Candidatus Poseidoniaceae archaeon
CTTCGGCTGTAGCATAACCTACACCTTGAAGTCTAACTAGCCAAATTGTGGATTCATCAAGAAGCATTTCGTATTCGTTAATCCTGTGCTCAAACAACTTTACTTTCGCTTTTAATCGGTTACCCCAACCGATTGGTATGTCTCTCTTAACACCACCAATACGAGGGTAATTGTAATGCATTCTTGAACCGCCGAGTTCCTGTAATAGATCCAAGAACATTTCACGGTCACGAAGACACCATGTCATCAAAGTTAGATTTCCAATATCTGGTCCAAAAGCACCAAGCCACATCAAGTGGCTTGCAAGTCTTTGAACTTCAGCTGCCATGAGACGGATATATTCTGCTCTTTCTGGTACTTCTGCCTCGAGTAGGTTTTCTGCAGCCATTACATAGGAATGAGCCCAAGTCATTGCGCTCACGTAACAAAGTCGGTCACAGTAGGGAGTGATTTGAGTGAAATCTCTAGATTCACATATCTTTTCAACACCGCGATGGATGTATCCCAGTTCTGCTTCTGTATCGGTTACAGTTTCTCCGTCGACCTTTACGCGTAAAGTCCACAAACCGTGAGTCATTGGGTGCTGAGGCCCCATTGTAATCCACATTTCTGCCATAATAACACCTCACTTTACCCGGCCCTCATCAACCGGTTTACGACCAAACCCTTGTGGGTCGTCGTACATTTCATTGAAATCGTGATATCGAATCTTGTGCTGTCTTTGGAGTGGATGGAATCCAACCGGTGAATCGTGAGGATTGAGTACACGGTGCATGTTAACGTGGCCTTCGAAATCGATACCAACTAAATCCCAGGTTTCTTTTTCGTTCCAGTCTGCGCCTTCCCAGATATCTTGAATGGATGGCACTGAAGGAGATTGTCCTGCTGGAAGCGGGATGAAAATCTCGAACTCCACAGGAATGTCATTCCCTTTGAGTTTCTCTCCTTCAAGAACTGTCATTGTGTGAGCCGCAACGTTTGCAATAGGCCAGCGGTTCATGTGATAGGCTACTTCCCAACCTCTTTCTGGTCCGCCATCAGGGAAATGCGTCCCTGTTACCATAGCGCAATAATTTACTCCTACCCCATTCTTCAGGTACTTGGCAAGGCCTCTCCATTGGCTTGGAGCGCAAGTAATTCTAACAAACTCGTAAGCCAATCCGGATGTATGTGCTAAAACTTCGACTACTATGCCAGCATCGCTAAAACGTGAATTTAGAATTTCTGCAACAGCCTTTGCGGCTTCAGCATTCTGTTCTTTAGAGACAATACTAGCCATGTTCAGTCATCTCCTACGATAATTGGCTTAATGCCATCACGGCCAGTAGAAGGTGCGCCGCCGATTCGAATTATTTTCTCACGGAGTTTACCAAATCCATCGATTAAAGTTTCAGGACGTGGTGGGCAACCAGGGATGTAAACATCGACCGGAATTACAGTGTCAACACCTTCGAGGATGTTGTATGATTGGTAATATGGTCCTCCTGAAATTGCACATTCTCCCATTGCAATACAGTACTTTGGTTCTGGCATTTGCTCCCAAAGTCGAACTATAGGGTCTGCGAACTTCTTAGAAATCGGTCCGTTTACAAGAAGAACGTCTGATTGACGAGGACTTGAACGGAATAGTACTCCGAATCGGTCTCCGTCGAATCGTGGAGTTGCCGCAGCAGCCATCTCAATGGCACAGCACTTGATACCAAGGTGGAGGGTGAACAGGGATTTTCTTCCAGCCCAATTAAAGAAACGCCCAGCCAATACGCTAAGCAATTGTTTGATTTTAGTAGCCTTTAGGGCTTCATCGGTCACATCGCCTACGGTTTCGACTAATGCACGACTGTTGAATGTAGTATAATTCTCTCCAGTATCACTCATAATATCACCTCAGATGTAAATGCGCCCTCTCTTGCGGAACACATGCCAAACGCCCAAAACCATAGTTGCAAAGAATACACTCATCACTATCATTTCAGTCCCAACCATGTCGATAGAAGACTCGCTGGAGGTTGTGCTAGTAGCATCCATTGCCAGTAAACCGCCTAAAGCTAAGAACATGAATGCAACATCGAAAACTAAGAAGATAATCGCATACCAATAATATTGGAAATGAAATTGTATCATTGCATCGCCAACAGGATCTGAACCGCACTCATATGTTGAAAGTCTGCGGGGATAGAGGCTGTGATCCTTCTCATATCCTTCCATTAACCATGACTTTGTCATGTGAGGTCGGGACGCATCGACCTTGGGCATTACGAAGTACTGAGTGATGAAAGCGCCTAATGGCATGCCTATACCAATGAGCGTCATTAGAGCCATCGAAAGATAGGTGCCCGTTACCGTTTCTGCGCCGACCAATTATGCCACCAACTCAGAGAGTAGACACTCTCTAGACACGCCCAACAGACAGCCATCCATAAGCGTTGTCTCACGCCCATGCGAGAGAACGGCTTGCTAAGCCCATGACCCCGTAGGGGTCAGTTACGACGGCGGAATGATAGTAAAGTCAGTCCAACCAGCACAATTGCAGCAATTGAGTACAGTACATTTGGCGTAATCAGGGAATTGAATAATTCAAATTCTTCTGGCTCTCCGTTCACTGTTAACTCTAGGTTTTCTCTACCGGCAAGACCAATCTCTTCCGGTTCAGCCGAAATGGTAAATGTAAACGAATCTTCAACTTCAACTGTATCTCCACCAGGAGGATTTACTTTAGCGATAATCGTAATTGATTCTCCTTCTTGAAGTGTGCAAAGAAGATGGTCTCCATTATCATCGCAATCCGCACCTGTTTCAAAACTGAGTAATACGCTCCATCCGCGTAATCCGCCACTTGAAAATACCCTAATCTCAGACTCGACATTGCCTGCATTGCTCAAGACAACCTTGAATTTAGGTGAATTTCCAATCTTGCCAAATGTGATGTCCTTTTCCAAATCTCCAAGTAGATCTATTTCAACATCTAAAACAGTTTCAACGGACAATGAAATCGATATTTTACCACTGCGATTAGCAGCATTTGAAACAGAGGTAACTACCATTTCTAATATTCCACCATCGCCATTTTCTGAACCTGAATTAACATCGATTTGAAGAATTACGACTGCATAGTATTGCATAGGAATATGAGACTCTACCAAATCATTGGATACAATCTTCTCGAATATATCATCTTCACTTGAACCCATAAGAGGCATATTACCATCATAATAGAAAGTGCCTGATGATTCATTGAAAGCAGCCCACCCCTTTGGAATGAGGATAGGACCATCGATTGGCACTCCTCTAAACGATAGTGAACGGGTAGCAGCACCGGATAAGCCAACGAAATCAAAGAGTGCTTCATCATTCATATCACCCGTATTCATCACCTTTATCTGGAATGTTTGAGAGCCACCTGGCGGTAATATCAGCATTTCATTACGCGAAAGGTCATCTGGAGAATTCATGATAATTGCATCCATGGCAAAGTCTCTATCCGAGAGTATTGCCCTAAACACAAATTCTAACTGGTTATCGGGAACATCATTATTATCTTCATCACCGTTATTGTTGTCACCTAAGTTGGTAACTCTAACTGTGAGTTTACTACTCTCTAGTTCTTCTTCCCCATCGATTGATACTACGAGATACATTATCGTCGTTGTCCTTGCATTGATATCAATTTCTGTAACGATTGTTCCATCTGCGGTTTCAAAGTGCTTACCCCAAGCAGGTTGTGCGGTTTGAGAGATTACTGAGAACCTGAATCGATCTAATGTATTTCCATCATTAGTAACTGAAATTGGGAATTGAACTGTGGTATCTGAGCGGCCTGTTTGGTCATCAGCTTGTGCAATACCACTCATACCATGAACTGCTTTGACCGTGATAGTCAATTCTTGAGTGTCATAAGCCCCGCCACTAGATGTTGGCATGACTGAGAAAGTAATCGTTACTTCTTCTGTTGCAAGTGCGTCGCTAGGTAATGAAATCGATACATCGATTGTACCACTCTTGTCATTAGTATGCCTAGACTGTGTGGAAATCGTGGATGATTCCAGAGATACTGACCATCCTGATGGCGGACCAGAGGCTGACACTCTGAATGTGTCAGGACCGTTGCCCAGGTTGTTAACTGTTAGAGTAGTTGAGGCATTCTGTCCCGGCTCGATATTGTACAATGCTGTATTACCAAGAGACAGCGAAGCACCACGTGATTGGCCGACTGTTATGGTTAGGTCTGCACTACACTTGGGGTTATTTCCATCCTTTCCTTGGATAGTAATCGATTTCTGAGAATTAGCCTCAATCGAATCATCAGGTGTAATTTCAATGGTGAATTCTTTCTCTCCATCTCCCCCACTATAAGGAAGCATACCACTTGATGCCCCGTCTACGCTAGCCCAAGATGCCTGAGTACCAGAGAAACCTACATTCACTGACCAATCGGTATTTCCTTCATTGGAGAATGTTGCTTTCAAAGTTCCAGTTTCGTCTGGCTCAATACTCATACTCGTCTTTGAAAGTACGATGTCGCATTCCTTTAATTCAGGAACATTGAGATCAAATGACTCTACGTCAGATGCACTACCGTTCGGATTTTGGTCGTTAGAAACTATACCTTCAATCTCCCAGCAATACTTGTCACTGGCTTTACCTTCCGGAACTTCTAAAGTTACAGTTACCCATTCAGAGGAATCATTGTCCAATTGAACTTGGCTAGGTTCGACATCTATTGACATACTTCCATCAGAAGTACAACCTGAACCACCGACTGTATCTATGGTCAAGTCTACTGTTTCTTGGACACGCCCAGTATTCTCTACTTCAACATCCCATTCGATTGTAGTTTCTCCGCTCCAAACTTTGTGTGGTGAATCAACGGTTAATTCTACACCGAAGACTGCAGAACCTGCACCATCTCCCGCTGTAGTTTCAACATCTTGAGTTGATTGAGCAGGAGCGCCTGGTTGGTCTGGAGGAGTTACCTGTTCGTTAGCGTTAGCAGTAATTGTAGTAACACAAGAGTCTTCAGCGTTTTGCGCTAAAGTAACATTGAGGAATGTTTCTTCGTAAGAACCGGATTCAATCGGTTGACCTATTTGCCCAATTGTAGAAGAATATCCTGTGCAATCTTGTTCATTGGTTGCAGCCAAATTTACTGAAACTGGGTTCTCTCCATTATTGTAAATGCGAACAGTATACTCTGCGGTCTCTCCTGGGTTGACCGTTTGGGAACTTGGACTTACGGAAAGAGAGATGTTGGCATCCCTACCGGAATCGTCCGCAGTGACGGGGTTTGCTATGGCTGGAACCAATGAAATTAGCAGCAGTGAAACCAGTAAGATACTGGCTCGGCGCTGGCCTTGGGTTTTGACTCTTCCACGGGGTTCCATGAACCCCGGTCGCAGCAGCCACATGAAAAGGCTATGCGCTAATGCTCGCAATTTACTCCACATTCACGAAACTAGAAGATTCCGCATTGCAATTTACACAAGTTTGGACATTACAAACAGAGTGATACCTAGCCCCGCATGATGGACAACCTAGCATCGATGACAGAATTGGTTGTCTACAAGAAAAGCAAGGTGTTGTATTTTCTTGAACAGACGCTGGTTGAAATAATGCAGGATCGGGAGGGGATAAACGATTTGTTGAACTCTTTCTATTCAAAGTAACAATTACCCCAATTACCAAAACTACTGGAATCAATAACCAAATAGCCCAACCTCCTGATGCGAAAATTGAACTTTCGATTTCTTCCACTTCACCTTCACTAACTATCTCGATTTCAATTATAGAACCTTGAATATCATCGTCACCAGATAATGAGATTCCTATCGTTCCGTCACCGGGTTGATTTGCAGTTATATCCATACGGATATTTTGTGACTGCCCAGCCTCAAGATTTACTGTATCTAGCCCGTCTAATTTAACGCTCCAGTCTTTTGACGAGGTTATTTCAACCGCACTTGAAACAAGTGAGTTTCCAATATTCTTCACCGTCAGTTGGATAGTCACTGTTTCGCCTGTTGAAATTTTAGTAGGTGCGTTTATCTCCCAACTAACTTCCTTTGAAATTGCAACAAACATTGTGACAGAGGTATTGATTGAAACCTGATTTCCAGTTAATGTGACCTTGAATTCTGGTTCTGTAGCTGGATCCGCTGCAGATGTAATTATTATGGTACATGTTATCGCTTTGATATCTCCTTTAGCAATTAATCCTGGATCAGAACAATCGCCTAACAGGTCATTATCAAGTTCTAGCAAAGTCGTTGGGCTCCAAACTGTATCTTCCAGATTCTCTACCAACCAGGTATAATTTATTGCTACACCTGCCGGATGTTGCCCAGGTCCGAAAATATTACTCCATGACTCTCCAGAAATTTCAACAGAGGCAAATGTCAATACAGGCTTTGCTAACACTACTACATCAACATCGGTTCTGTAACTCCATGATTCCTGATTTGAATTCATGATTAATTTTATTTCACCACTCTTGGCATCTTGGTCTGCCGTTACGGAAACAATGATATTTCGAGATTGAGTCCAAGATAAACCGATTTGTTCAAGAGCAGTGTTTTGTATCCACCCTACAGGCAATTGTAAGATAGGGTCGAGCACTAAGTCCACATTACCTTGATTCTCTATTGTATATTGTAGGGAGAATGTATTACCGGGAGTTA
Organism: Candidatus Poseidoniaceae archaeon; assembly: GCA_949373265.1. The sequence goes on from CASICT010000010.1 coordinate 6,672, forward strand.
TCGATGAAAATGACGTCTCCAAATCTATTGCTGCTTGTTTTATTTCTTCAACCTCCAACGGTAATTTGTATTCAATCATTAATGACTCCTCGGTTTGTGATACTACCTTCAAGACGACAGTAAGTTCAGCACCTGCTAGGGTCATAACTTGCGGTGGAATGAAAGAAATAC
>CASICT010000011.1 GCA_949373265.1 Candidatus Poseidoniaceae archaeon
ATGCAGGCTATAGATGACTATCAGAATGGTATTTTGGCTTGACTAGATACTCTTTCGCTTTGGGAAGTCCTCATATAGCAAAGGTCAGTCGGCGGACTGTTCACCATGAAGCGAGGTTCCAGAGCGTGGAAGAAGACTGGTAATCAGCGATGGAAGTGGCGCAAGAAGAAGCTACGCCGTCGTAAGCGTGCTCGCCGACAGGCTAAGCAATGATGCTGAACAGTAACAACAGGGGAGTATAGTATAACCTGGTAGTATTGCTGGCTCCAATTGCAGGGAATGATGACGGTGACTCTAACGATTGATGCATAATCAATTGTAAGACCACTTTTTATTCCTCTCCAGCCGTACACAAAAAACACTTAGTGGCGGATCAGAAGATACCAGCCGGTCGGGGTTCAAATCCCTGTGCTCCCACCATTATCACTTTCATTTTTCTAATCTGCTAACCAACATGTTGATGTTAGGTGCGCTCTTGAATCAGGAAAGGGAAGTATATGCGTCGCGGGTTCTCACTACTTTGTTTGGTTCTATTCTTGGCACCACTGACCGGATCATTGGGTGATGGTGATGATTCAGATTCTCAATGGAGTACCATAATTCCACAGATGACTCCGGTTTTTCATGAAGAAATAGATTGGTGGGAGAGAACCACCGTGGATTCCAATCGAAATGGAATCTTTGATTCACTTGAGACCCTAGAAGGCCCAGTCGGAGTCGGCCTGTCCTATGGCCGAGATGTAGCCGACTCAGATGTCGCACTACTCGAATCGATGGGCTATGAAATCACAGATGTCATCGAGTCGGTAGACGCGGTACTTCTCGGATGTAATCGATTCCTCAGACGTCTGGGACTCTATCTCAAACTCGAAGGTGTGGTGATGGTTGAACGCTACGGTCAAGTTGTACTGTGGGGGGATGTTCAAACTCCTAATATCAAGGCAGAGCCATCAGAAGTGTATCCGCATGCAGCGTGGAATCACAGTCACCTATGAGGTGGATGCGGGAATTAATATCGCTATGGTTGACACAGGAGTACCGACAACGAGCATCCAGGCCTGAATCAGACAAGTTTGTAGCAGGCTATGATGCGGTTTGTTTCCTTGCATTCACAGACCCAGACTGTGTCTCTAGCAGGGGGTACTAGAGCAAACCGATGGGTCGTTCGACCCAGATGACGGAAATCAACACGGAACCGCTTGCATGGGAATGGCTAGCAGCAACCGGTTTGGATGCCAATGGGGAGCAAACTGGGCACGAAGGAAGCTGCACCTAATGCAAGTCTGATCGATGTCAGGATCGGTACAGATGCAGGGGCAGGTCCGTTCGAAAACTACCTTCTTCCGCAGGAGTTCTATGAGTCTGCAATGAATGGTCTACAATGGATAATTGACAATAAAGACACAGCATGGCCAGGAGTAGATGAAAGCCTGTATGGAATTGATATCATATCTCTATCTTGGGGAATTACTAGCCATGAAGGCGGTGGCAGTGATGGCGAAGACATGCATTCTCGTATTCTCAACGAGGCAACTCTTGCTGGTGTAACCGTAAGTGTGGCTGCAGGGAATGATGGTCCTAGTAATGATGGATTATCAGGAATGGGCTCTTCCTCACTATCTATCACCGTTGGTGCAACAGATGATATGAATACAATCGACAGAGATGATGATACGATTGCTGGATATTCAAGTCGTGGTCCACGTAGAGATAATGGTGATTCCAATCCAATCGATGAAATGAAGCCAGATGTTACAGCACCTGGTTCTAACATTATTCAGGCTGAGGCTTGTATTACTTCAGGAGGATGCAATAACTTCCTTGGAGGGGATGCTGCAGATAATGGCTACACTGGTCGTGGTTCGGGAACTTCCTATGCAACTCCTGCAGTCAGTGGAGTTATTGCTTTGATGATGGAATCGAATGATGAAATAGGACCACTTGTCATAAGAGATATACTTCGTTCAACAGCGACCAGAATGGGTCCTGCGTCTCAGCCAGAACATGATCCTCATTGGAACGTAGACTTCGGATGGGGCTTAGTCGATGCTCATGATGCAGTTTGGACTGCACGTTATCTAAATGATACTGGAATCGATACTTCAACAATGAATCTTGATCTTCAAGTCCATATTGAAAACATCTCTTCCGAGGGCACATTGAACACATATACAGGTCAAGCATGGAGTCGCGGTGATGTATTGGAAATGATTCAATATTCCGTCGATGGAGGAGATACTTGGACTGAAGTAATGTATGAATCTGTAAATGGTACTATGAGTACATACGAGTCTTTCCAATTCCAATTTAGTGTAGATACAGATGTCTTACCTGAGGGCTACAACATGATAATTGTCAGGGGAGTAGACGAATCAGGAGCATCTTCGATGGTTTCTTGGGATTCTGTAATTGGAGGAGGAAACTTGGAATCTCTAGGTAGTGGCGATTCAATCGGTCGAATGATGTTCATTGGCGTTGTAGGAATAGCAATACTTGTATTCGGTGCTTTTGTTGCGATTCAACAACGAGAAGATGAACCGTTCGGATATACGGTTGTACAAAATGATGGTGAAGAAAATCTACCTGTTGACGATGAACCATTGGTTGCAACATTAGTCGATGATGACTTAGATGGCACCTCATCTTGAAAAGAGGACTCGTAGTCGACAAGGTATGCGTGGCTTCTCCAAGAGAGCATTAGACATCCAGCCTACTGGCGTTCGCAAGATGTTTGACATGGCTGGTGATGATGTAATTTCATTCGGTCTTGGTGAACCAGACTTCCAACCTCCAGATATAGCAATCGAAGCGATGTATCAAGCTATGAAAGATGGCCACAACAAGTATACTACGACTGCAGGTTTACCTGCATTGAGGAGTAAAATCGCACAATCATGGGACCATTTGTCTCCTGGCCTTGACGAGAACAATGTATGTATGACAATGAGTGGAACGAATGCTCTGCTTACCATCTTTGGTTCATTGGTTGATCAGGGAAAGAACGTCTTACTGCCTGAACCATATTTCCCACTTTATGGACCTGATGTTGGACTTTGGGGCGGAGAACCTAGATTTTATAAGTGCTTATTCGAGAACGAGTTTGTTCCAACAATAGAGCATCTTGAAAGTTTAGTAGATGATGATACAGTAGCAATTCTCTACAATTTCCCATCTAACCCAACCGGTGCAACAATTACTCCTGCTCAAAGAGACGCATTACTTGAATTTGCTCAAAAGAATGACTTGTGGGTGATTACTGATGAAGTATATGACAGAATAGTTTTCGATGGAGAACATGTTTCCTTTGTTGGTAGCGATGATGATAGAGTGATATTGATTAATTCATTCTCCAAGACTTTCGCTATGACCGGCTGGAGAATTGGATATATTATGTCGGCTAATAAAGAGGCTATGTCACAGATGACTAAGCTTCAATATTACATTACTGCATGTTCTAATGATGCCATGCAGTATGCTGTTTTATCTGCTTTCGAGAACGCTAATGATTATCCTGACAAAATGTGTGCAGAATTCAAAGAGAGAAGAGACTTGATTTGTTCTCGTCTCAATTCTATGCCGGGAGTACAATGCCATGTGCCAGAAGGCGCATTCTACGTTTTCCCTAAGGTAGATGTCCCTGGTATGTCGAGTGAAGAAGTAGCAATGGAACTGCTCAAGGGCGGTGTTCTGTGTTCACCGGGTAGTGCGTTTGGAAAATCGGGTGAAGGTCATTTACGATTTGCATATACGATTTCCCGTGAAGATATCTCACGTGGAATGGACAAAACTGAAGCCGTTCTGAAGAGATTACGTGGCGAATGACATGTGGAGTTTATTTTTGGAATTTCTCTTAGGAGCTTTTTTGGCTCATTTGATAATTAGAGTTCCTTTCTTGACATTTCCAAGACTTAGTGCTTGGAATAACCAATTCAACCCTCACCCGCACTCGATATATGTTGATGCTCACCTTATCCAGAGAGTATTGCATATGCGCTTATTCTATTGGCTAGGATTATTGTTCGCTATAATCCCGTTATTTTTCGGATGGATCAGTCTTGAGTATGGCTCATCACCTCTTGGTTTCGGGATGTGGACTGTTTCTGGTTGGCTCATTCTCTCTCGAGTAACGGCTTTAGTAGCAGGTGGAGAATCGCCATGGACAAAGGAACTTGCTATGCGTTTACAGATTGTAAGGAATGTTTCTGATTCTGATGATTCATGCTGTAACTTCCCTAATCCCGTTTGGGAAGTAACTGCTGTTCGTTGTTCGGTTTGTAGTAAAAACCTTCTCAATGTCTCAAGGCCAGATTTAGGAAGAAAGCGTAGTGATGGCTGGATTATGGGCTTTGTTAGATTGATTCTAACCGACGGTAGACCAATAGTTGCTAATGAAGAAGAGTAACTAATCGAACATTGACCCGAATCCTTCGAATCCGGAATCTTCCTCTTCTTGAGGTAATTCTACATTTTGAGCAACATCACCTGCAAATTTAGTTTCATCTACGAATGAAAAGGTATCACTTGTTGTTGAAACAACATCCATTCCGCTGTTCATTGCCTGTGGTGCGGAGTTCGTGGCTGCAATTGCCGTAGTTCCGGCAGTCTGTGCCTTTGCAGCAATACCTGAAGCAGCGGTTGCAGCAATACCAATACCAATTCCAACCGTTGCACCTGCTACGGCTCCAACAATTCTTCCGGCAGATACAATTGCTCCCCCGTCACCTTCTTGCTCAGGTGATTTAATTTCGACTTCATCACCAATACGCATCCACTCCGGTGGTGTACCCGAGCCTCCTCCTAAGCATGCCAATGTAGTAAATGCTGCAAGTGGCATAACTGCTAATGCAGTAAGAAGGTCAAGGAATGATGTATCTGGAACACTTCCTATTCGAAGGAAATCTTCCATGAAGGATTGTTCAAGATTTAGATTATGGGTGACGTCCGCTCCTACCCACGAAAGAACGATTACACTTGCTAGACGTCCCATTAGCCATAGGACCAAAACTGGTGCAAGCCATGATAATTTAGTCATTGAAATTAACCAACGTCTGGTAAATGCAGCAATTGTGATGTGTTTGCGTGCAAATTTGGGGAACACTCTCATCACCATAATTAGTACAATTAGATAACAAGCCATTGCAACCTCCAATCTTCGATTTGATCTAATCCACTCTTCAGGAATGAATATGACAAATCCGAGTGGTATTACTACCAACAATAACTGGAATGGAATGGCAAGTAAAACCAGTCCTCCATGTGTTGATAGTAAGGAATGTCTTTTGAGAATTCTATCGCTGACCATCACTGTTAATTTTGCATGAGGCGACTTTGCATGGTTTCTTCGAGAATTACGTAATCCTGCCGCATCTCTTTTCGACCGTGTCAGGCCTAATGCCGCTCTCCATCCTCCTTTTTCTACAACCGAGATAGGTGTGAATCCACCAAATAACAACGCTAGCAGCAATGCTAGCATTCCGTATGCAAGTGATGCTGTGATAATCCACGGAATCATTTGTGATTGGAATGACATGGTGAAGTTTTCAGAAGCATATTGGAAATCAATCAAGTAAGTAATTGAAAATGCGGCCATAGGGGTGAGGAATATTTGGCAGAAAACAAGCCCTGTCAACCAGAGCCGAGCCGCTAGGGGCCCTTTGTCCGAGTACTCACCCACGATTGTATCCAGACTCTATGCTTCACAAAGGTTGCCCTTCATTTTGGTCTCTTCAAGGCGATTGAAACGGTAGTTGTGCTCATCCATCTCATTGTCCCCTACGGGGACATGGGAAGGGGACATTCATATGCGAAACGAATGTCGCATGGTTGTTGATGAATATGCGCAAGTCGATACCATTCCTATTGGTGACCATTCTTCTTATGCAGTCCATGCTTATCATGACTGTAGATAGTGTCGAAGCGACTTCGGGCCGTGGTGGCTCATCTGACGATTTTTCAGTGTCGGAAATTTTTGTCAATTCATCTGAAGCCAATCATTGGGTACAACCTGATGGTAGCATCGTAGTTTATGTCGCAAAAGGCGATATTGTTGAAATTTCGGTTGAAGTAAAGAGGGGCGGTGGCGCTCTTCAAGCATCTAGTGCTGACGTAACAGTAGAAATGGTTCACCCAATCGGCTTCGTAATGAATACAACCTCTTGGCAAACAGTTCCTATGCTTGGTGCACAATCGCATACAGATTCATTCACTTGGGAGGCATCAGTTGCTCATTCTGTTCTCAACGTTTCCAATAACGAACTCTCGGGTGGGATCATAATCCGTGCTTCAGTTTACAATACTGCAGATGACCGTAATGAAAACGATATTCTTGAGAAGGCTTTGCCAGTAGCTATTTCACAAGATGATATGGATGCAGAGGGTGACCCTCGAGACCAAATCCTTCCGACCGCATCCAAACCAACTTTCTATGGTGGAGAATATCCGGTAGATGGTAGTGATGCTAACGGTATTGGAATCTGGCAAGAAGATAATTCCGCTTCTGCAGTTGGTGATTCTAATTGGCGACATTCTAATTCAGGTTCAGATTATCCATCCTCTTCACGAAGCAGGCTGGTTTTCGCTTTCCGTGGCGCTGATAGCAATTGTGGAAATGGGGCATATCTAGACGGTGGCCTATCTCAAGTTTACATCCAGTGGATGTGCAAAATGCAACTGAACTCTGCAGGATTAGTATCTGCTCAAATGCATGTCCAAACCTGGGGCCAAATGGGAGCGGGAGATGTTGTGGCTCTAGAATTATGGAGAAGTAATGGTGCTCCAGTAAATACAATTTCTCACAATTTTGTTGAAGATGCGCCAAGTACAACTGCTGCTTCATGGAGTAATATCTCATGGGACCCAACCGATGAACTAGGTGGCCATTCTTGGTCATATGGTATTCTCTTCCAATCAGATGGCTCGGGCGCATCTAGTGGGATGCATGTCGATGATTTCGTCATGTTTGGTGTCGAGAAAGTTGACGAATATACTCTCGATGTATCCTGTGACAATCCTACTAGTGGATTCACAACTCCTCCAAATACGATAGTTCCAATGTTCTGTACTATTACCAATAATGGATACATGTCTGCTCAAGTTAGACTTCAATCAAATGTTTCGAATTCATCTTGGATGAATCCAAGTTTGCCGATGATTAGAATCGACAGCGAAAACCCTACTCAGCATGGAACCAATGTTATCCTGCCAGTAATACCTGCTGGAAATACCTCTGATATGTGGATAAATCTCTCAATTCCAGCAGGCGCTGATGTTCAACAACAGGTCTGGCAAGTATGGTGGGACGACGCAGGTGGTACACAACTTGGCGAAATGGGACGCATTACCTCAGATATTGCTATCACAGAACAATATGGTGTTCATCTCTCATCAAGATCCCCACTATTAGCGGCAACTCTAATGCCGGGGGAGAGCACTGATATTCCATTCAAATTACAGAATGCAGGAAACCGTGAAGCAGGATTTACAGTTACATCTAGTTTCCTAACCGACGGATGGGTTTCATTTGTTACTGACTTGAATAACAGTATAGTAAGCATGCCAATGCCATTAACTAAAGGCGAAGAGGTTGAACTTCTACTGAATGTTTCAGCACCTTCTGATGCTACTCCAGGGGAAGTTCCATTCTCTCTTAGAGCAGTTTGCCCATCTTGTGGCCAATCACTATTTGGAAATGATTTGATATCCAAGAAAATAGACGTTCCAGTATTCCGAGAGTTCACAATGATTGCTGAAGAAATGGAAATCGTAGCAGCGGCTAATGATATTTCTAGAGTCGTTTACATCGATTTGTTAAATCTAGGAAATGATGATGAAGCATATTCGCTAGAATTAGTTCAATCAAATTGGAGATTAGAAGCATATCTTTCCGCTGGAGAAACGCCGATTCTAGATGCATGGGATGGAGAAACCAGTTTAGCCCTAAATTTACCTATGCCAGTTGGCCTTTCACCGGGACTTTACACTGCAAGAATTACAGCATCCAGTATCGATGATCCAAGCATAACGGAACAGATTACAATCAATGTCGATGTTACAGATACCGCAGCAGTAATGGTTTCTGACGAAGATTCAGACCAATCTTACATACCGGGAGATGTTGCTCAGTCTATGCGATTTGAAGTGCGTAATGATGGAAATGAAGCAGATAGGTTCACAATGTCTTTGGATGTTCCTGAAGGAATGAATGCTAATTTAGCACAACTTGTAGAAGGGAATCTAACTCCTATGCTAGAACCTGGTACATCTTACAATGTAACAGTGACATTCACTTTCGATGAAGGCACAGATGGTCAATTAATTCTCAAGGTTGTCGCTACTAGTGTTAATGATGACACAATTTCAAGCTATGGTAAGTGTACTTACAGAGTAGGCTCCCAAAACTGGCTGAGAATCATATCTACTGAATCTACTATAATCGAGGATTCTGGTGAATATCGAGTTACTGTTCGTATTAGAAATCAGTATACTGAAGGACAATCGGTATCTATGTCCATGAACCAAGGAGATACAAATCGCTGGTACAGTGCTTCAATTGACAGTACGGATAGAGACTTCTGGCTAGAAATAGAAGGGGAGAGACAAGTTACTATCATATTCCAAGTTCAAAGTTCAAGTTTACAAAATCTCGAAGAAGACTTTGTTGAGACCTCGGTAACAGTTTGGGCAATCTCAAACTCAGTCGAAGACGCAGCATCTTTGGAATTACCAGTAACTCTGAAGAAATCGTCAGGAGATGGTGACGGAAGTTCTTCTGACTCAGGTAGTTCTACCGATTGGGTAGGAATTGGAATCTGGGTTGTTGGAGCTGCTCTTATCATGGCATTACTAGGTGTTCTTCTAGTGGTGATCAATGGTGATGAGGAAGAAGATGAGCCTGATTGGTCTGAGGATGGCTATGAAGACAGTATCTCGGCCACCTACGGTGCGGTTGCGGCTGCTCCAACAGTTGGTTCGATGGAAAGCCAAAAATCGGTCCCAGAAATCGCTTCAGCGCCAGAATACGCACCTCCAGCAGAGGTTGTTTCGGGACCACCTGTGCCCGCAGCAGGCCTTCCAGAGGGTTGGACTATGGAGCAATGGGGTCACTACGGTCAGCAGTGGATTGACAATCAGTGACAAGATTTTTGCGACGATGGGTTGAAGACATACCCCCCGTGCCGGTGAACTGCAGAGGTTTTGCATATGTATGGAAATGGACAAGCACCAATCTTCATCTTAAAAGAAGGAGTTCAGAGAACACGTGGCCGTAGCGCACAGTCGAACAATATCGCTGCAGCTAAAGCAGTAGCGGATGCAGTTAGGAGCACTTTAGGTCCTAAAGGCATGGACAAAATGTTAGTTGATAGCATGGGTGATGTAGTAATCACTAATGATGGTGCAACTATACTGAAAGAGATGGACATAGAGCATCCTGCTGCTAAGATGATTATTGAAGTAGCAAAGACTCAGGAACAACATTGCTATGATGGTACAACATCAGCAGTAGTTCTTTCTGGAGAATTGCTCAAAAGGTCTGAAGACCTAATCGAGCAAAATGTTCACCCTACTGTAATCTGTGAAGGATTTAGACTAGCCGCTGAAAAAGCAGTTGGTTGCTTAGAATCCCACGGAATCTCAACTGAGAATGATGACGCAGTCTTACTGGAAGTAGCAAAGACTGCACTTACAGGCAAGTCTGCAGGAGCAGTCAAATCTTTCCTTGCAGATATCTGTGTTCGTGCAGTCAATTCAGTAGGCACTATTGAAGATGGAGAGAGAATGGTCGATTTATCTGATATCAAAGTCGAAAAGCGCCAGGGTGGTTCAATCAAAGATAGCACCTTAGTAGATGGAATTATTCTTGATAAAGAGCGAGTACATGCGGGAATGCCACGTTCTATCAATGGTGCTAAAGTCGCACTAATTAACAGTGCAATAGAAGTCAAGAAGACCGAAGTTGATGCTAAGATTCAGATTACAGACCCTTCAATGCTAGCATCTTTCTTAGAAGAGGAAGAGAACTACATCAAAGGTCTGGTTATTAAAATCCAAGAAAGCGGTGCAAATGTTGTCATCTGCCAAAAAGGAATAGATGACCTAGCACAGCACTACATGTCCAAAGCAGGAATCTTTGCGATTCGCCGTGCTAAGAAGAGCGATATGGAAGCCCTTTCAAAGGCAACAGGAGGCCGTGTTGTAACAAACATGGACGATCTAACTTCTGAGGACCTTGGAGCAGCAGCAAAGGTAGAGGAGCGTAAGATTGGTGAGTCAGATATGACTTTCCTAACCGGATGCCCTGAAGCAAAATCTGTTTCAGTTCTACTTCGTGGTGGAACCGAACACGTAGTCGATGAAATTCGTCGTGCTTTCGATGATGCGGTTGGAGTAGTTTCCGTTGCATGGGAAGATGGTGCGGTTTTGACCGGCGGTGGAAGTGTTCTAGCTGCTCTTTCTCGTGATTTACGCGCATATGCTGAATCCGTTGGTGGACGCGAACAGATGGCAATCGAAGCCTTTGCAAGTGCATTGGAAATTATCCCACGCACACTTGCAGAAAATGCAGGTCTTGATCCGGTCACAACAATTATTCAACTTAGGAAAGCTCATGCTGACGGAAAAGCATACTCTGGAATCAACGTCGAAGAAGGCGGAGTAATGGATATGTTTGCTGCAAATGTTTTGGAGCCTCAGCGTGTAGTTGAGCAAGCGATTCAATCCGCAACCGAAACAGCAATTATGATTTTACGTATTGATGATGTTATCTCATCCAAGGGTGTTTCCGGTGGAGATATGATGGGTGGAATGGACGATTTCCACATGTGATGTTGTCTTAGAAAATAATATCTTATCGACCTCTCCCTAAAGGGAGAGGCAAGTAACCTTCAAAGACTACACCCTAGTCGTCAGTATTGCTCAGTGTGAGCATCGGGTGAACTCATGCCAACCGTCGCAAAGGTCTGGATAGAGGAAGATTGTATTACCTGCGATGCTTGTGAGGATATTTTACCTGAAGTTTTCGAGGTAACAGATGACACGAGCCAGATTAAGTCAGGCGTTCGTGAAGACGGTGCTTTTGATCGTAACATTGGTTTTTCTGCGATAAAACCTGAATTCAGAAATGAGTACTCCGAACTAATTGAAGAAGCCGCAGATGCTTGTCCAGTTGAGATTATCAAGTTCGAATACGAGGGTGGAACTGTAGAAGTTGAAACAGTTGAAGCCGCTCCTGCAGCAGTAGCAGTTTCACAAGAAGCCGCAGTTGCATCGGTAGCTGCTACCGGTGATGGTGTTCTTGATAGCCTTCTTTCAGGTGACCGCAGCCTTGCAGTTTTCTTTGGTTCACAAACCGGAAATTCTGCAGGACTCGCCGAGAAAACAGTCAAGAGGGCAGCAGCATATGGTTTGGAAGGGAAAGTCATCGATATGGATGGTTATGACGAATCAAACTTTGCAAATCACAAGAGAGTTCTCATAATTACTTCAACTTGGGGTGAAGGGGAGATGCCAGATAATGCTGATGCTCTTTGGAATGCAACATGTAGTACAAACCCGGCTTTGGCTGGAGTCAATTACTCTGTTTGTGCAATTGGAGATTCATCATATGATGAATTCTGTAAGGCAGGCCATGATTGGGACCAGAAGTTTTCATCTCTTGGCGCAACATCAATTTTACAAATCAAGTTATGCGATGTAGATTATGAAGATCCATGGAACCAATGGGTATCTGAAGTACTTCCTAGAATTGCTTGTGTTGATTCCAATGGTGTATTCCATGAAGAACTTGTTGAAGCTATGATTGCTTACGGCTCAGGTGATGATGATGACGATGCTTCTGATGGAGATTATACACCAGCAGATATCATCAAACCTGTTATTTCTCTAACAATGAGGTTATTCAGGTACGATCCAATAAAGGCTCAATCAGGATATGACACAATCGCGGTTGCTTTACCTGGCCATGCTACAATTGAGGACGCTCTTGTTGCAGTGAAGAGGGATGTAGATGGTTCTCTTACTTTCAGAAGCGGTTCAGTCGCAGGAATAAACCCTCTAACTGGAATCAAAGCAAATGGAAGAATTGTCCCTGCAGATACCACTAGAATCTGTGATTTAGTAAGTGATGGAGCCATCTTGAAACTTGAGCCAGTACCAGGTTATGAGGTCGTCAAAGACCTGATGGTATCTTACGACCGTTACGATAACGCTCGTTCAAATTCCAAACCTTGGTTAGAAGCCGACCCTAGGCAGGGGGAGCGTCTTGCAAGTGGATCGCCTATGGGCGTAATGTCTTCAACTGAAGCGATCAGATTACATGCATTAGCAGATGTAGGTTCCCTACAATTGGTCAATGCAATGTCAGATACCTATGATGTTGATGATGTTTATTCCGGTCCAGGAATTGCTTTGCAACGCTGGGTAAGAAGTCAAGATTCGCGCTCAAGTAATTCTCACGTCAAGCACATGTACGATTTGATGCAAGGAAAGGGAGGTGTCTGGTCTGAAGCAGATATCTCATCTATCAATCGCCATGGCATCGATGGGTCACAAGCAGCAGACTCACTGTATGCTGCTCGTGCTCGTTTGTTAGCCCAGTTCAAGTTCTCAGGTAAGACTGGACGCCTAGTAAAGAATTATTCACGTTCTGTCAAGATGTCTGGTAATGTTAACGAGACTACTCTCTATCGTTCGGTATTAGGCCCTCTGGGACTAGGCTCGAACATAATGAACGGAGTTTCACTTCGCATGATGTTAGGGTTTACTAGAAATGGAGGTCCAATGATGCGTGGATTCCAAGGAATGCTCGTTCCTCCTGCAGGTATAGGTAAGATTCCAAATATGTTCAATGGTAAGGTTGCCAATCATCATGAAGTAGTTGCAATTTTCAACGAGTTGGACAGAAGGTTCTGAGGTGAAATCATGGTAAAATATTCCTATTATCCCGGTAACGTCGTTCGTCAATCATCCATGGAGGTTGAAGATACAATTCAGCCATTGTGTCGTACTCTTGGAATCGAGTTGATTGAGATTATTGGCTACAATAGTGATGGTGGAAACATCATCAAACAAGGGAACAGAGGTTTACAACTTGCTCTAAATGCAAGAAACCTCGCAATTGCTGAGAAAAGCGGTCATGACATCATCACGCCTTGCGCTTCAGCCCAGGGAATTCTTCATGAATCATTACAAACATTCCAAAACGATCCAATCGCTTTAGCAGATGCCAACCGTATTCTAGAGAAGACAACAGGAATGACGCTCGATGGGTCTGAAATTACAACAAGCCATCTACTACACGTTCTGGTCGATGAAATAGGCCTCGACAAAGTAGAAGCTGCGGTTGTAAATCCATTAGACTTGGATATTGCTTGCTATTATGGCCCTCACATGCAGCGTAAAGGTGCTTGTGGCAACGACGATGCATGGAATCCTACTTACATGGAGCAACTAGTTACTGCCCTAGGTGGCAGACCAGTTGAATATGCATCAAAGACTTTCAGTGTTGGTAATCCTTCAATTCTATCTCTCGGGGATTCAGTCATGAAAATGACAGCACGAGTCCTAAATGATGCGAAGAAAGGAGGTGCACAAATTCTGGTTAGTGCATGTACTCTATCCCATTCAAATCTTGATACTTACCAAGGAAAGGCAGGACGTGTTTCAAATACGGACACCAACATCCCAGTAGTCAACCTAACTGAGATAATCGCTTTCGCTTTAGGACATTTTACAGAACGATATGCACAACTTAGAACACGTGCATTAATCATCGGTTCATGAATTTCCATGTAGAAATTTGAACAAGTCTTTGGCTTGAATGGAAGACACCCCATCTATTTGTGTCAGTTCCTGCTCACTCATTGTACAAAGCCCCATTATATCTCCAGCAACCGCCATTATCTTCTTGGCGCTAGTAACGCCGATTCCGGGGAGTTCTGCAAGTATTTTCGCTCTTTGAGCAAGAACTTCATTCGACCATCGTTTGGATAAATTACCTTCATCTATTTCTCCATTAATTATCGACATAATTTCAGCGGATGCTGCCTTAATTACAGATTTCTCAGCATCCATTGGTTTTTTTCTAGCATGATTCATCAATAAATCTAGGACTCGTGCTTCTCTTTTCGCAGCTATTGAGACAAATCGTGCTGTTTGTTCAGGAGACCCTGTCATAATTACCGGTAGCCCCAAATCCAGTGTTATCCATGCCATTGCGCCATGAATTGCATTTGGATGTACCCTCTGGGTTTCATTTGATTCAATTATTATTAGTGGCCTTGGGGCAGCACTGTGAAGTCTTCTTGCCTGATGAATCAATCTTCCATCAATTAAGGAATCTACCAAATCTCTAGCACTCTTTCTCTCAATCAAAATCCGGTCCGAGATTCTAATGTCTCCAACTGTCAAGTGTTCCATACTAATTTGATGGCCGTGTAGTTTTAGCATAGCCGGTAGTGTTGAATTGGCTTCACGGTGATCTATTGTAATCAAATTCTTAGAGTCGTTTTCTTCACTCAAGGAGTTTGCCTCAGTCATTGCGGCAGCCGCAGTAGCGGACTCTTCATCTCTCGAATGTGTTACCGTTCCATCAAGAACAGGTTTCCACCAATCTTCTTTTTTGGCTTGTATCGGAGGTGAAGAAAATTCTGCAAGTGACTTTTGGGCCTTTGGACGATTAGAAGCTACTACCTTTTTGCTGGTTGCTTTGGATTTAGTAACAGGGTTTTCTTTTGGAATTTCCTTAACTCTAAACAGTCTTTTCTCTTCATTATTAATGAAGGATTCAGCACTCTTTCCATCTATGGTAAATTGTGCTAGAATTTCTGATTTTGGTGGTGCTCTCCTTGGCAATCTAGATTGGTTTTTCAGAGTTTCTAAAGTTCTATACATCAATGCCTCACGTCGCAATGATGCCTGTTGAACATACTCATCTCTTGTTCCTTTGGCCAATAGAATATGTACATCTCCATCCTTCTGTCTAGCGGTTCGTCCTCTTCTTTGAATCGCCCTTATTGCACTAGGAACTGGCTCATACAGAATCACACTATCCGCAGCAGGTACATCTAGTCCCTCTTCTCCAACACTAGTGGCGACCAATACGTTGATTTCACCATCTTTGAACTTCTCTAGTTGAGCGATTTGCTCTTTTTGTTTCATTCCGAGCTGACTTCCTTTACTTGCTTGACCCACAAATCGACCAGGTTTAGTTCCAGGTTGCTTTTCAAGGATTTGAATTAGATTATCGACAGTGTCTCTATATTCGGTAAATACAATCACTTTTCCTTTTCCGTCCAAGCCCTTACTTACCAAGTCTAGTACCAATGCTGGTTTTGGATGGTATTCCATTTTCGACTTGTTTTCGCTGTAGAAATTAGCAACTGCTGTCAGCGATAGAAATCTCTTTGTTTTACGATCGGTATCTGCCCTTGCTCGCTCAATGTACATAATCGCACATCTTAGTCCCTGAGTATCTAGCAAATCTAGTAGTCTGTGGAGCCGGCGTATATCTCCTATTCTTTTCGCAGCATCATATCCTCTAGCGTCCCCTCTTCCAATCGCAGCACTTGCTCTTCTGTGAGCCTCTTCGATTGCAGCGGTTGTTATTCTTCCCGATGCTGTTAGAAATCCTCCTCGGCGAAGGAATTCCGCTTCTTCTGCTTCCAGTATTCGTAGAGGTCTGATGATGTCCAACAACTCATCAGGTAGGTTCAATTCGTGTTTCTCGATATCCATTGATGTAATGTAGGGTTGTACCAAGTCATCTTCTCTCTTGGTAACGTGTAATCTTTCAATTCCTAATCTTTGAATAACTTCTAGCACTTTGCTAGACTTCACACCTGGTGATGCGGTTGCTGCTAGGACTAATGCGTTTGGTGATGCCTCAAGATATAGGTCTCCTAACTGCGCCATAGAATCAGAACCTGTGGCATGGTGTGCTTCATCTACAATTAGCAAATCGATTTCAGAAAGTAATATTCTACCATTGCGAGCATCATTTCTGATAACATGGGGGGTCGCCATCACAATTTTTGCATCTTTCCAAATAGCCTCTCTCTTAACTGGACGGTCTTGGCCAGTTAGTGTTACAATTAGTTCAGGATCAATATTCAAAAATTGTTTTGCCATTCTCGCTTGTTGTGCTACTAAGCCAGTAGTAGGGGCGACCAGTACTATTCTGCCAGGCCCATCAATAGCCTCAGCCATCGCCATCCATTGGACTGCAGTTTTTGCCAAGACCAGTGGGCATTACAAGCAACGTAGAGCCTGATATTGCTTGTTTAGCGGCCGCTAATTGATATGCTCTGGCTTCGACCCCATCCCTGAGGCGAGGATGCGAGAGCACAGGGGTCATGGCAGTGTTTGAGCGGCGGTGGCTCAAGAGGATTTGCATAACCGGATATTCAGATTCACCACCGGAAACACAATCTTGAAGACCGTCAATTCCCATCGAAGCCCAGCGACCCTATACATCGTTCATTACCGAACCACTCATATACGAAAGGTAAGTCGGCAGACTGCTCAGAAGGTGAGCGGCCAGACACAATGGGCAATGCACCGCACCCCATCACTCACGGTCCCAATCGTGGACTGCGAGCCCGTGTCACGGCAACTCCCCACCCTGAAGAGCCTCTGTATGCCCCTTATCGGGGGGCCAATGCAGAGTAACGAAACATAGGAGGTCGAAAATATGGCAAAGAAAAGTCACCCACGACGTGGTAGTATGGCGTTTAGTCCGCGCAAGCGATCTGCACGCCATTTCGGACACGTTAAGTCGTGGCCTGAATCCGATGCGACCGAAGTCCGTGTCCAAGGTTTTGCTGGCTGGAAAGCTGGCATGACCCACGTCATGGCTCGTGATCTAAACCCTAAATCGAACAGCGCCGGCCAGGAAGTTAGAATACCTGTAACAGTCGTAGAAGTACCTAAGATGAGGGTACTTGGTGTTCGAGGATACAAGATGACCCCATACGGTAAGCAAGCTGCTGGCGAGTCATGGATTGATTCAGAAAAGATTTCTGAGGCTTTCCCACAATTATTCCGCCGCCTACATACTAACGCACTGAAAGTTCACGATTCTGATAAGCACTTTGAGGCTTTAGAATCCGGAGACTTAATCGAAGTTAGAATCATTGCAGCAACACAACCTCATTCAATAACCGGAACTCCTTCCAAGACTCCAGAAGTAATGGAATTGGGTCTGGTTGGTGGCGATTTCGCTGCTAAGTTAGAATGGGCTAAGGAACACCTGGGTCAAGAACTATCCATTGGTGATGTATTCGATGAAGGTGTCTTCGTAGACGCTGTCGGAGTCACTAAAGGATATGGATGGCAAGGTGTTATCAAGAGATTTGGTGGAAAACTACAATCTCACAAGAACTCCAAGAAGAGCCGTCAACATGGTAACATGGGTGACTTCGGTACAGGATATGTACGTAAGACAATCCGCCAGGGTGGTCAAACAGGATATCACCAGCGTACTGAATACAACAAGCGCATACTTTCTATCGCTTCAGCAGAAGAGAAGGCAATTACTCCAGCAGGAGGATTCCTTCACTATGGTGAAGTTAACTCAGAATACGTTCTGGTTAAGGGAAGCCTTCCGGGTCCTGCAAAGAGATTGGTCAGATTCCGTGACGCAACTCGTGGTTCAGACAAGGCTACTCATCCTTATGAAATTACATACGTTAGTACAGCTAGCAAACAGGGGGTCTGAGGATGAAGGTCGCAGTACACAACATCGTCAACAAGATCGAGCAAGATGAACTTGATGCTGGGCGCCTACAGGAAGTTTACGAAATCGGCGTAGAAGTCGGTAAGAAGGTTTCACTTCCTGATTCTTTCAATTCAGAGATACGCACTGATTTAGTTAAACTTGCAGTTGCAAGCGCTCGTGCAAATCGCCGCCAAGGCATATGGTTCCAACGCACACGTTGGAAAGCGTAAGCCAATGAGCGGTATGAAGCACTCCGTTGAATGGTGGGGTAAGGGAAGAGGAGTTTCCCGTATCATGCGCCGTACAGGTCAACGCCGTGGTGCTCAAAACCCCCACACACTGGGTGGTCGCCGTGCTCACGGGCCAAAGGTCGAGAAAGACTGGTCTCGTAAGTTGAATCGTAATGAGAGAAGACTTGCGACGTAACTCTGCTCTAACTGCTACTACAGATATTACAATGGTATCTGGTCGTGGGCATCGCTTTGCAGATGAGATTTCAACTCTACCAATTATCTTAGGAGATTATTCTGAGAACGGTGAGAAAATGGATATTGAAGCATTCAACCTTTCAGGTGGTACTCGCAAGGTCAGTGCAATATTCGAAGCACTTGGACTTGGAGATGATCTCCGCCGTGCTCGTGATGGCCGCAAGATTCGTGCTGGTAAGGCAACAATGCGTGGTCGTGTACACAAGACGCCTAAGAGTGTCTTACTGGTTGTAGCTAACAAGAATGGTCTTGCAAAGGCTGCACGCAATCTCCCAGGTGTCGACGTTGTCGCCGCTAAGGACCTGTCCGCTGAGCATCTCGCCCCTGGTGGCGACCTCGGTAGACTAACTGTCTTCACCAAGGCAGCAGTGGAGGCACTGAACTGAAGGAGGTGTGATGAATGGTAAATCCGTACAATGTAATCATGATGCCGTGGATCACGGAGAAGGCTATGGAAGCAAGAACTTCCGTAAACCGTCTAGAATTCGTAGTTCGCCGCAGCGCAACTAAGGCAGAAATAGCAGCTGCCGTTGAGAATCTATTCGATGCAGAGGTCGCTAAAGTTAACGTCCGCAACACAAAGAATGGAAAGATAGCAAGCGTAAAACTCGCTGAAGGCTATCATGCAGATGAGGCTGCAATGCGTCTTGGCGCATTCTGATGAGGTGATATTATGGGTAAGAGAACACGTTCACAACGAAAGGGCAGCTCACCACGTTACCGCGTGGCAAGCCACAGATTCCCTGGTTCAAACACAATGCCACGTGTAAAGGATGTAGTTGGAGAAGTTACTGAACTGATACACAGTCCAGTTCATACTGCACCACTTGCACGTCTAAAATTACCAGATGGTCAAACCAATCTGGTTGTAGCGACAGAAGGAATTTCTGTTGGTTCCAGTATCGCCATAGGAGACAATGTCTCTCTAAGGCCAGGTAACATAACATCAATCATTAACATCCCAGAAGGAACTGCAATCAACAATCTAGAACTTCGTCCAGGTGACGGAGGAAAGATTGCTCGAACCGCAGGTAACTCGGCAACTATCGAAGCCCACCTAGATGGTGGAAAGGTACGTGTCAAACTTCCATCTGGTGTTTCTAAGGACATGCCTAGTACGTGCAGAGCAACTATTGGTGTTCTTGCTGGTCATGGTCGTGGAGAGATGCCACTACGTACTGCTGGAGCAGCACACTACAAGGCAAAAGCACGTGGTAAGTTGTTCCCTCACGTAAGTGGTGTAGCAATGAACCCAGTCGATCACCCGCACGGTGGAGGAAATCACCAAGCGGTTCACGGTCCGAGTTCTGTCGCTCGTGGCACCCCTCCGGGTGCTAAGGTCGGTAACATAGCTCCAAGCCGCACAGGAAGAGGTCGCGGTAAGAAAGTTTGAGGTGAGATAATATGGCAAAGAAAAAGAAGTCTTTCATGACACCTAAAGCGAGCCGAAGAAAGGCTCGTAAGAAAAGCTCAACTGTAACCGGTCGTAAGAAAAAGGAATTCACATATCGTGGATATGTCGTCGAGGAACTCAAAACGATGCCACTATGGCCATCTGAAGAGGATCCTAGCGCTCCTTCCGTCATTACACTACTAACTAGCCGTGCACGCAGATCAATCGCTCGTGGTCTTTCATCAGAAAATGAGCACTTCATAGCACGTATGCGCCGTTCGACAGGCCGTACAGTTCGTACACATCGTCGTGATGTCCCAATCCTGCCTGAGTTCGTTGGAAAGAGAATTGCTGTTCACAATGGACAGAATTTCGTTGAAATCGATGTCAAGCCAGAGATGATAGGTCACTATCTTGGAGAGTTTGCTCTAACCCGTAGGAATGTTACGCATTCCGGACCTGGTGTTGGTGCGACACGCTCTTCTGCACACGTAGCATTGAAGTGAGTGGATAATATGGGTTGGAAGAAATCAGAAATGGACCGCAGGTCCAAGCGTAAGGAACTACCTCAGAAGGGCTACACACAGCTACTTCAAGGAAGCCGTCTCGCTACCGCTCGTACAGTGAACAGCGATGTTCACGTAAAACATCTGTTTGAAGTATCCCGTGCTATCAAGCACCGCACCGCTGGTGAGGCTGTAATATTCCTCAACAACGTCTTGAGAATCGACAGTGACAGGCCTGACATTCGTAGGAAGGCTGTTGCAGTTCCATACCGTATGGGTTCTGGAAACAAGAAGCGTAAGCGCTCAGGACCTTCCATGGTTGGACACCGCAAAGGCGGAGTCGGTCCAGGTCGTTACCCTGTTAAGGCTAGCCGAATCATGATCAAGTTGTTAGAAAGTTGCATGGAGAATGCTCGCCATCAGTATGAGGATATCGATCCTGAAGAGATGGTAATCACTCACTGTGCAGCACACCGTGGTCAGATTAAGCGTGGATGGATTCCACGTGCACGTGGCCGCGCTTCTCCATCGAACCACTATCGAGTAAATCTCGAACTATTCCTAGAGGACTTCAGTGGAACTGAAGACGAGTTGGAGGACGACTTCTGAGGTGATTATTATGGCTGAAAATAAAAGTACACTAAGACGCATCATCGACCGTAACGTCGAGCGCCACCTTGTCAAGGAATTCTTGATGAAGAACACTTCAAAAGCAGGATTTGGCGGATTAGATATTCGCCGCACACCTAGTGGTACCGAAGTTACAATCAAGGCAGAACGCCCTGGTATGGTCATCGGTCGAAAAGGTAAGATTATCAACGATTTACAAAAGCGCCTTAGCGAAGAGTTTAGTCTTGAAAACCCACGTCTAAAAGTAGACGAAGTTGAAGATGCAGCACTAAATGCTCAGGTCATGGCAGAAAAGATTGCTAGCGCAATGGAGCGTGGATGGTACTACCGCCGTGCAGGACATTCCGCTGCCCTAAACATCATGGAAGCAGGTGCACGTGGCGTAATTATCGTCCTTGCAGGAAAGCTTACTGGTAGCCGAAACAGAACTCAGAAGTTCATCCGTGGTCACGTAAAGTACTGCGGTGAAACTGCAATTACACACATGGACAGGGGATACGCAGTATGTATCAAGAAACTTGGAACCATTGGTGTTACTGTAGCAATCATGCGTAAGGGAACAAAGCTACCTCACGAAATTACAATCTACTCTAAAGAGCAGTTGAAAATTCAAGCAGAAGAAGCAGCAGGTGCAGCAGAAGTAGCCGCTCCAGAAGCAGATGCTCCAGCAGCAAAGAAGGCTCCAGCAAAGAAGGCTCCAGCAAAGAAGGCTCCAGCAAAGAAGGCTCCAGCAAAGAAGGGGGATTCTAAGTGACCCACGTTTCAAATCGTGAAATCGAATCGATGAGCGCAGAAGCTCTCAAAGACCGATTGACAGAGTTGCAAGAAGAACTTCTTCAACTTCGTGCTGAACAGTCCTTAGGTGGTACTCCATCTAACATGGGCGCTTTCAAGGCATGCCGCAGATCAATTGCGCGCATTAGAACAAAGATGGTATCACAGTGAAATAATCAATAAAAAATAGAACGGAGGTGAATGA
This sequence comes from Candidatus Poseidoniaceae archaeon, assembly GCA_949373265.1. The sequence continues at coordinate 21,707 of CASICT010000011.1, forward strand.
GAATGGCTGCAATCTGTAACGTGTGTGGATTACCTGATGAATTATGTATTTGTCAAGAAATCGCTAAGGAACAGCAGAAGGCTACAATCAGCACCGACCGTCGCCGCTATGGTAAGATTGTAACAAAGGTTGAGGGAATCATTGATTCCGCAATCGACATCAATCAACTCGCTAAGCTTCTGAAGAACAGATGTGCAGCAGGCGGTACAGTCAAAGGCCGAGTGATCGAACTACAAGGTGATCATAAAAAGAAGGCTTCAATTGTTCTTTCGAACAATGGATTCAATGTGGAGGTGCGATAATATGTTTAACGCAATTCTAAATCAGTCCTGGATTGGACGTGACATGGTTGTTACTTCTTCCCCAGATTCGGCTCTAATCGGTCGTAGCGGTCTAGTCGTTGACGAAACCCGTGAAACAATTACAATTCTTGAGAATGATCGTGAGGTCGTTCTCGGAAAGAATTCAATAGAATTCAACATCGGTGGCAGTAATGCTACCATCGTCGGTGCGCTATCGCGGCAGCGTTCCGAGGAGAGAATATACCGCAACCATAGGAGTGAGTGATTACGATGCGTGACATCGGAGTTGATGTAAAACCGCCAACAGGCGATTGGGATAATGATGAGAACTGCCCGTTTTATGGGTCCTTGCGCCTTCGTGGTCAAGTGCTTGAAGGAACAGTGGCTAGTGTAGGAATGGGACGTACAATTGTTGTGGAACGCGCTAATGTTCGATACATGCAGAAGTATGAGCGATATGAAAAGCGCACAAGTGCACTTTCAGCACATCTTCCATCTTGTATCGATGGCGTAGCAGTTGGCGACAAAGTGAAAATCATGGAATGCCGACCTCTTTCCAAGACAGTTTCATTCTGTGTCATTGAAAACAACGGTGGTGAGGCCTGATGCGTGGAATAGCAGGTAAGCAAACCCGTGGTCTACCTACAATGGCTAGACTTCAGGTCGCTGACAACACAGGCGCAAAGATTGGTCAAATAATTAACGTTCCTAAACTCGGTGGTACTATTCGTCGTTACCCGGCAGCTGGTGTTGGAGATTTGATCAAGATATCAGTAAAGCGTGGTACGCCTGAGACTCGCCGTCAGATGTTCAATGCAGTAGTTATCCGCCAACGCCGTCCATTCCGTAGAGTGGATGGAACATGGGTTCAATTCGAGGACAATGCTTGTGTCATTACAAATGAGAAAGGAGAAGTCCAAGGTTCCGATATTAAGGGACCTGTATCCAGAGAGTCAGCAGAACGCTGGCCTCGTATCGCTGCAACAGCGAAACAAATCGTATGAGGTGATTCAAATGGTTAAGAGCAGTAAACCTGGAAAACAACGCAAAGCGCAATTCAATGCGCCTATGCACATCAAGCGTAAGCGTATTCGCGCTCGCTTACAACTCGACAAGCCTGACACACGTCTTGCTGGAGTCCGCTCCGTAACAATTCGTGTAGGCGATACCGTACGTGTGGTCCGTGGTGACTACGCACACGGTGGTAAGAGAGTCGGCGGAAAGAGAAACGCAGACCCACTTAATGGCAAAGTTCTGAATGTAGAATCCAATACTGGTCGTATCTTCGTAGAAGGTGCAACCGCTACTAAGTCAGATAACAGAGAAGAGGCAGTGCCGGTCCACTCCTCTAACGTTGTCGTCACTAAACTTGACGAGACGGACAAGTTGCGTATGCAACACCTGACCGCCGAAAGGAGTTGAATGGAATGGGAAGCAGTAGTCATTTGAAACGTTTAGCCATCCCTCGTAGTTGGCCACTTCCTCGTAAGACAACAGTTTGGGTTACCCGTCCTAACGCAGGTGCCCACAGTCTCGAGAGATGTATGCCTCTAAATATTGTAATTAGAGATGTAATTGGTCTAGCACGATCAACTCGTGAAGTTCGCACTATTCTACACAACGGTCTTGCAAAGGTCGATGGACGTATTGTCAAAGACACCCGCCGTGGTGTCGGAGTAATGGACGTCCTAACTCTTGGTGAAGATAATTACCGCTGTGTCCTTGACACAAACGGTCGTCTTCGCTACCGTCCTATCTCTGCTGCTGAAGCATCATGGAAGGTTTGTCGTGTCGAAGGCAAGTCCACTATTAAGGGCGGAAAAACTCAAGTTCATCTTCACGACGGTAGAAATATTATCGTTGAAGATTCAACTGAACATAAAACTGGAGACTCATTGAAGATTTCAGTTCCAGAACAGAAGGTAATTGAGCATATCAAGTTCGGTGAAGGAACTCGATGTATGCTAGTTGGTGGAGTTCACGTAGGCAAGCTTGCAGACGTCACTAATTTCATCGTTAAGCGCTCTAGTATGCCAAATGAAGTAGAATTCGAAGGATTCAGTACAATTACTGACAACGTATTCACTGTCGGCAAGTGCCCACTACCTGGTGTGGAGGTGGGTCAATGAGTGAGACAGCAAATCCAATGACTATTCCTCGCATTACTAAGGTTGTAGTAAACATCGGTGTCGGTGAAGGTGGAGACCGCCTAACCAACGCAGAAAAGGTACTTGCAATTGTAACAGGAGTAACTCCAGTTAGAACTCTAGGTAAGCAACAAAACCGTGACCTGAAGGTCCGTGTAGGCTTCCCTATTGGGTGCAAGGCTACCATGCGTGACCCTGAAACCATCGCAAATTTCTTGAAAAATGCGTTTTGGGTACGTGAGAATGTTATTCCTACTTGGAATTTCGATAGAACAGGAAATCTTTCATTCGGTATACCAGATTATACCGATTTCCCAGACCAAAAGTACGATCCAGACATCGGAATCTTTGGCATGGACATAAATGTCGTGTTAGAGAGACCTGGCCACCGTGTCAGTCGCCGCCGACGTCGAAGTGCAAAAGTTGCACAAAACCACCGAACCACTGCTGATGATGCCCGTGCATGGTTTGTTGAGAACTTTGGTATCACAATCTTGGAGGAGTGAAAATGGCACGAGACCATGGTGAAGAAATTGGAAGGACCAACGGATGTCGCAGATGCGGCCGCCGCCGAGGAATGATTCGCCGTCACGGTCTACGTCTTTGTAGACAGTGTTTCCGTGACGTAGCTCCATCGATTGGATTTAAGAAAATGAATTGAGGTGATTATGATGCAATTTGACCCCCTTAATGACGCACTAGCAAAACTGTTCAACGCAGAGCAAGCAGGAAAATTTGACGTATATTTATCTCCAGCATCCAAGTTACTTGGTTCTGTACTAGATATTATGCAATCATCCGGTTATGTCGGAGAGATTGTGAAGAACGACGACGGACGTGGAGGCAGTTTCATTGTGCAGCTACGCGGTGCCATAAACCAATGTGGCGTTGTAAAGCCACGCCACTCAGTCCGCCGCCAGGAATTCGATAAGTGGGAAGGTCGTTACCTACCTGCACAAGATTTCGGACTACTGATTTTGACTACTAACAGTGGTATTATGCACCACAAAGATGCAAAGGAAAGCCGAATTGGTGGCAAACTACTTGCATACGTATTCTGAGGTGATTTGAATGGTAAAATTAGACCGAATTGAACACAGAGTCGAACTCATAGATGGTGTTTCCGCAACCATGGATGGTGATTTAATCACAATCACTGGACCTAAGGGGACTCTTTCTCGTGAATTCTCTAGCCCTAGGCACGATATCTTTGATGAAGGCACCAGTCTTCTAGTCCGCATCGATCTCCCTCGTCGTAAAGAGAGAGCTCTTGCTGGAACTTGGAAAGCCCACTTAAACAATATGATAAAGGGAGTAACAGAAGGTTTCACATATACTTTGAAAGCCCTCTACTCTCACTTTCCTATGACTTTGGCTGTCAAAGGCAAGCATTTCGTAGTAAACAATTACTTCGGAGAAAGAGTACCTCGAACATCTGATATTCTCAACGGCGTACAAGTAAAGGTTCAGAATAAGACCGAAGTCGTCGTTAGCGGCATCGATAAAGAAGCAGTAGGTCAGACTGCTGCTAATATCGAACGCTCAACTACCATCAAGAAGCGCGACCGACGTGTGTTCCAGGATGGAATTTACCTGATTGAGAAGGCATGAAGGAGGAATTGGTATGAGTGATTACGAAAATATGAAAGTTGCAGAACTCAAGGAATTATTGAAGGATGCAGGCTTGCCTGTTTCTGGAAAGAAGGCCGACTTGATTGCCCGCCTCCAAGAAGGGGCTGAAACAACAGCACCCGCAAAAGAAGAATCCGTAGAAGAAGAGTCCGTAGAAGAAGTTTCGATGGATGAAGAATCTAGTGATGAATCCAATGAAGAAGTCGAAGAAGAGTACGATGATGAAGATTGGGATGATGAAGAAGTTGAAGAGCTACACGTTGCTCGTCAAAAGCCGATTCTATCTGATGAACTGAAAGCCGCTCTAGCACTTCGTGCTGCACAGAAGAAGGCAACCCCTTCATTCCGTAGAACAGAATGGTTCCGCTACAAGCGTCTATCTCGCTCTGGTTGGAGAAAACCACACGGTATGGATAACAAACAACGCCGTAACTACAGGTATCGTAGTTCCCTAGTTCGTATTGGGCATGGTAAAGTTAACGCTGCTAGTGGATTACATCCATCTGGCTTCGAAGAAGTAATGGTTCACAATTCAACTGAATTAGACCATATCGATGCTGAAACTCAAGCAGCACGTGTTGGGGGCACTGTCGGTGGCCGCAAGCGTGCAAACATCTACTCTCGTGCAGATGAATTGGGAATCAGAGTTCTAAACCGCAGGAGGGATCGCTGATGCAGATTACTAATCAAAAGAAGATGGCTGCACAGATCATGAAGTGCGGGGTACATCGTGTCTGGATTAATCCATCATACCTAGACCAGGTCGCACAATCTGTTCAGAAAGAAGATATCCGTGAGGCTATCGATAGTGGATGGATCAAGGCTAAGGCAATCAAGGGAACTTCCCGTGTCCGTGCACTAAAGCGCCTTTCACAGAAGCAAAAGGGACGCCGTAAAGGTCAAGGAAAGAGATCTGGTTCAGCTAACGCTCGTAATCCACGCAAGAAGCAGTGGATGGCTATTATCCGTGCACAACGCCGTACTCTGAAGGGTATGCGTGAAGATGGAACTCTTGAGCGTTCTCAATACCGCCACTATTACCTCAAGGCAAAGGGTGGCTCTTACCGTTCAATCGCCCACATGATGACTCAGATGGGCGTTGAAGGAATCTCCATTGGAGGTGAACAGTGATGTCAAACGGACCAAGACAACGTAACCAATACCGTCGTCGCCGAACAGGTGAAACAGATTATCGTCGCCGTCTAAAACTTCTGAAGAGCGGAAAGGCTCGTGCTGTTGTTAGAATTTCTAACACTCGTGCGGTTTGCCAAGTAGTCTCTTGGAATATCGGTGGAGATAAGGTAGAACTTTCAGTCACAGGTGACGATCTAGTATCTCGCTATGGCTGGCCTGAGTCGAACTCACGCAAGAATATTCCAGCATCCTATCTAGTAGGCTATGCTCTAGGAAAGTCCGCACTTGCTGCTGGACATGACGAGGCAGTGCTTGACATTGGATTGGCTGCTAGTACAAACGGAAACCGTGTATTTGCTGCTCTAAAGGGTATGGTAGATGCTGGACTAGAGGTTCCTCATGGGGAATCAGCTCTTCCAGTTGAAGACCGTGTAAATGGAGCACATATCGATGATTCCTACGCTTCAGTAGTTGAAGCAACTAAATCTAAGATAGAGGAGGCGTTCTGATATGAGTGATGATACATCCCAGATGGCACCAGGTCTAATCAAGGCCTATGCACCACAAGAAGAAGAAACCAACGAAGGTGGCCGCCGCCGCCGTCGCACACCTGCTGATGAAGCAATTGCTGCACTTCGTTCATGGACTCCAAAAACCCGTTTAGGTCGTGAAGTAATGGCTAACCGCATCGTTACTTACGAGCAAGCACTTGCTTCGGGACTACCTATTCGTGAAGTAGAGGTCGTAGATGCATTGATTCCAAACTTGGAAGATGAAGTTATCAAGGTTAACATGGTTCAAAGAATGACTGACTCCGGTCGACGTGTCCGATTCAATGTCATGGCATGTGTCGGAAACAAAGACGGTTATGTTGGTCTTGCAATGGCTAAGGGCAAGGAAGTATCCAATACAATCCGTAAGGCACTTACTGCTGCTAAACTCAACTTGATTCAAGTTCAGCGTGGAAATGGTTCTTGGGAATCAAGCGTAGGGCCTGGTACATCTGTTCCTTTCAAGGTTCAGGGACAAGCAGGTTCAACTCGTGTTACTTTGATGTCAGCACCTTCTGGTAAGGGGCTAGTTATCGGAGAAACTGGAAAGCGTGTTCTCGAACTTGCTGGTATTACTGACGTTCTATCTCGTACAAAGGGACAAACACGTACTACCATTAATTACGCAGCAGCAACATTCAATGCTCTTGCAGAAATTAACCGTACTCGTGTTAACCAATCTCAGCGTGCTGAGTTGTTTATTCATAATGGGAGGCTACTAGAATGAGTTGGATTGTTGTACGTGCACGCTCAAACGTCAAAGTTGAGCACTCGATTAAGGAAACTATGGGTATGCTAAACTTGACTCGTGTTAACCACGCAGTCATAATTCCAGATTCCCCACAATACAGGGGAATGCTTCAGAAGTCTAAGGATTACATTACATGGGGTAATGCAGATGCTGAACTCGTTGAGAAGATGATCTCTGAGCGTGGACGCCTAGTTGGTGACAAGCGTATCACTGATGCTGATGTTAAAGAAGGAACTGAATTTGGTTCCATTAAGGAATTCGCAGTAGCGATCGCAGCAGGCGATGCAACAGTCAAGGATCTGCCTGATATGAAGCGTGTATTCAGACTTCACCCGCCACGTGGCCCAAAGGGCTGGGGTGGACTAAAGCGTACCTACGTCATTGGTGGCGCTCTAGGTGCTCGTGGAGAAGACATTTCGGCTTTGGTCGAAAGAATGATTTGAGGTGATGATGATGAGTAAAGCAAACAAACATCGTGGACGCTGTCGTACACACGGAAGAGGCCACAAGGCTGGACGTGGAGCAGGTAAGCGCGGAGGACGCGGTCTAGCTGGAATTAACAAGCATCGTGTCATGACTCGTATCAAGTACATGCCAGACCATTGGGGTATGCATGGTTTCAATCGTGACCCTAGTCTAAGGACTGTTTACGTTACCTGTAACGTAAGCGATCTAGAAGGTATGGCAGAAGGAAAAGACTCAGTAAATCTAACAGAAATGGGAATCGATAAGCTTCTCGGCTCTGGAAGAATAAGTACAGCAATTACCGTAACAGTCGGTGAATGGTCAGCAAAAGCAGCAGATAAACTCTCGGCTGCAGGCGGATCAATCGAAGGCGGCGACGGTGATGATGGGGAGATGGAATAATAACCTCACATGAGGTTTATTCCGTTATCTTCATGACAGATAAGACATTACAACATAAAGGAGGAATGTGATATGGGCAAGCAATCAATACCTTGGGCAGTGGCTTTAACTGGCTTACTTTACTTCGGTATGCTAGGTTATTGGCAGTACGATGCATTCGAAACCGCTCTTGGATTTGGAGGAAACGCTTCCCAAAATTCAGTTGATGGTGCTATCTTCGGATTCTCTCTTGGTGTGGCTTATGTCGCCTACATGATACTGTGTTTCACAAAAGATCTACCCGATGGGCTGAAAGAAGTTCCAATCATTGGCCGATATGGTAAGATGCTAGGATGGATCGCATTCGTTGTAGCTGCAGTTTGGTATTGCCGACCTAATGCTTGGTATGGTGGAACTCATCAAGAAATGGTCGGATACCTGCTAGTTGGAGTAATCCTACTTGGTTTTGGAGCATCTGCTGCTCTGACCAGTTTCATGTACAGCGGTGAAAAGAGTAGCCGTTTGTATGCGCTACGCCGTTTCGTCGATACTTATCCTACTATCACTAAACCAGAACGCCACGTTCGCTTTAACGAGAAATTGTGGACTACTACTCTTGTTCTGATTATTTACTTCGCTATGACTAACGTCATGCTTTGGGGTCTTTCTGGACAAGCACTTGACTTGTTCAGTGGATTCCGTTCAATCATGGCTGGTGCTTCAGGTACCATCATGCACTTGGGAATTGGACCAATCGTTACAGGTTCAATTATCATGCAATTATTCGCAGGTGCTAAAATCATCCGCTTAGACCTTCAAGACTCGGAAGACAAAGCAATGTACCAAGGTGTACAGAAATTGCTTGTTCTGTTAATGATTCCAATCGAATCCATCCCTCAGACGTATGGATTCCTTGACCCAACACAGGCTCTAATCAGTGACTATGGAATGGGTTGGGCTAACTTCGTAATTGTAGCTCAATTATTCGCAGGTTCTTACCTGGTATTCCTTCTCGACGAACTTGTAAGCAAATGGGGTATTGGATCTGGTATCTCGCTATTCATTGCAGCAGGTGTCGCACAATCGACTTTCGTTGGAACTCTATCTCCAATGCCTGCAACCTCTTCAATGGGTTACAGCATACAAAATCCACCATCTGGAACGTTGCCGATGATATTCTATATGTTTAGGGAAGCGACGAGTGGTGAAATGATAAAGCAGAATGGGTTCGAAACGATTCTGTTAACTCACGTAAACCCAGTAGTTGCTCTATTCTCATCCGTAGTGGTATTCCTTGTGGTTGCTTATGCTGAGTCTAGTAAACTGGAGTTGCCATTGACTCACGGAAAGGTCCGTGGTCACCGTGGTAAGTATCCAATACGCTTGGTTTATGCATCTAACATTCCAGTTATTTTGATGGCTGCTCTTCTTGCAAATATCAACATGTTTACTCTCCTCTTCTGGAACCATCCTACCTTGCAGAAAACACCAATTCTCGGTAAGAACGGATGGGGTAGTATGTCCGAATATATCGGTACTTACGATGTAGGTTCATCTACTGCTAGTGGCGGTTTCGCTTGGTACTCTTCGATGGTTAACGGGGTTAATGATTGGCTAATTCCGATACTCGATCAACGGGGCGATGCCTTTGGTCACAATTTATGGCAAATTAGTGGACACGTATTTTTCTATGTCACTTTGATGACAGTCGGTTCGATGGTATTCGCGAAGTTCTGGATAGATACGACGAATATGGGCTCTAAAGACGTTGCAAAACAAATCGAACGGACAGGAATGCAGATTCCAGGGTTCCGTAAGAACCCGCTTGTTCTAGAGCGCATTCTTGAGCGTTATATTCCACCAGTGACATACTTCTCTGGAGCTTTCGTAGGTTTACTCGCAGCAGGTGCAGATTTGCTTGGAACGGTAGGAAATGCATCCGGAACGGGTCTGCTGCTAGCCGTAGGTATCATCTTGCGTACGTATGAACAGATTCAGAAGGAACAGGCGATGGAAATGCATCCAATGCTGCGGCAGTTCTTCGGCGCTGAGTGAATCTAAGATTCACCGCACGAGCGCAAAGCACTCAAGCGCTGAGTGATCAAACCAGTTTGGCACTAGCACAATGTGCTCACATTAGTGCTGAGTAAATCAGGCCAGAGTTGTCCATTCTGTTCAAGAAATAATTCTCTCTTCAACCTGAATTTCGGTAATTCTTACTTCAACCCATTCTATTCGTTTTGCCTTGACGGCATCTCTCACCCTTCTCTGATTAGAGTTGAGTTTTGATTTTCCGGATTTGACTTCAATGAATTTAATTTCCACATCACCTTTGCCATCTAACCCTTTGAATCCCAAGAAATCGATAGGGTTACCCAAAAAGTTCAGCTCACTTACACTATCGACAACTGTCATCGACCAAGGCGCTATTGTCTCGCTGATTTGTCCCTTGATAGTACTTCTTTGCCTCTTAGTAGAGTCTTTTCTAGCTTCTATAATATCATTGTCTCGTTGGGACATTAATTGATTAATTTCACTACGAGAGCCAATGAATTTACGAATTAGGTAGATTATTAATATAACAAAAAGGAGATTCAAAACCAACGATTGCACGGCATAATTCTCAAACATCAAATTTTGCACAGATTTTAGAGTTAATAGGATTTCTGACTTTACTTTGTAGAAATTCTGATATGTAAGCAACACTAGCCTATGGCGTGTCACAAATGAAATTGCTAATTTTTGCAGTTTCGGCTGCGGCAATATC
>CASICT010000012.1 GCA_949373265.1 Candidatus Poseidoniaceae archaeon
GTAAGTCAAGGAGCATTTGTTTCGGAGCAGTCCTACCGAAGTGGGGCTTCATCAAGAATTAATTTCAATAGTCAGCAATTAGGAGACATCAGAATTTGGCCACCACGGGAAATGATTGGTGACCAGCGACCACACGAAGCCGAACCCTTGACTAAAGGAGGAACTATTGAATCATGGACTAAGTTGTCTGCAGGTGGTGCACCCTCTGAATTTAGCCTTCGTGCTCCAATCCTGGGAGGAATAAGTACCGTTTATGTGAGATTGGATGATGGGCCATGTGGTGTTTTCTTAGTAGCAGATGACGATTCAGGAATACCAATGATTGGTAATCGTGTTAACTTCGCAGTGCGTCGTATCTATGCTCAAGAGGGATTAATTAGATATGGACTAAAGGTATTACTTTCTTGACGAAATCAGGAGAGTATTCAAAAGTCATTATCCATGTCCGCCCTACATGGCAGAGTGGGGATTCCGCAAAGGAAGACGGGAAGCCGCTGAAAATCTGAGTGCAGAAGAAGAAGGTGATTGTCCACGTTGTGGTGGAGAAAAACAGCCTTCATCTCTAGCGGGATACCTCAGTTGTTCAAAGTGTCAATATGAGTGGCAGGACCCAGATCATGTTACCAAAAAGGCAGGTCCGCCTGAAACATATCGCCGGGATGCTGAACTCATTGAAGAATTCAAAAAGGAGATGGAAGGTGGACACCTTTCAGAAGTTTTAGGAATAGACAAAGGCCTATCTGGACAGCAAGAAGAGTCTCTGCAACGACTAGAAGACAAGTGGATGGGTGGAATGAGTGGCCACTTTAATGCAGCATCAGAAGAAAGAAAGCCACTAATGATATCGTTCGATGATGATGATAATCTTGTAGAAACAACAGTTGGAAGCATTACCATTGTAGCCAATGGATTTGATGGAGGTGAAGAAATCAGATTAGAGTACCCTGGTTTAGGAACTGAATTCTATGCATATGATGAAGCTAGTGAAACTGGCTGGAGAAGAGGCCGTGGTCCAGAAGATACCGCCCGCTCAATAACAAATGTCATCAATCGTTTTTCCAAATTAGTTTATGCAAATCAAGATGGTGCAACCATATTGCTGGAATTAAGAACTACTGAAATAAAAGCTGAGTCACTTGTAATCTTTGTAGATGACCCTGGAGGCACAGATATCGTTGCTGAAAAGGGTGGAGTTTCAATGGACCCAAGAGATATTACAATGCTTGAAGATTATCGAGTGGTTGTTGAGATTTGTTTAGCAGATGGAATCATTTCACCTTCAGAAGACCAAATGCTTTGGGCCATGAGACAACAATTAGGCATAGATGACCAATTGCATGTGCAGATAGTTCAGCAGATTTTTGGTGACCATGCACTGAAGGAATGTACCGGATGTGGCGAGATGGCACAATTGTATGTTGACTATTCGGCATGGTACTGTCATTCTTGCGAAAATTGGTGTTAGTGCCTCATATTATAGATTAGAAATTGCACCTAGGCCTAATTGTGGGTCAAGGTATTATTCATAAGGTGAGGGCCAATCCCGTGGATAGGCGAGTATCATGGCCGGAGAAATACTTTACATTGGAATAGACCTTGGAACCTTTCGCTCAGTAATGGTGTCTAGTGACAGCCACGAAGAAGAGGAACTAACAGTTATTGGGACCCCAAAAGATCCTATCGCACGAAACTTCTTGAAAAGAGATGTACTATTTGGCGAAGAAGCACTAAAGAACAGATTAGCTCTGAATCTTTTCCGCCCTCTAGAACTTGGTGTAATTAAGGACACACCAGAAGACCGTGAATTCATTGCACACTTCATCACCCACCTTATTGGATTATCTGACCCAGAGGATTACGATAGAGTAGTTGCTGTTATTGGAGCACCTGCTGAAGCAAGCCACGTTGACAAGACTTCAATCTTCGATGCTGCTGCTGGTTCAGTCAACGCTGCAATGATTATCTCAGAACCTTTCGCTGTCGCTTACGCACTAGATATGATTGAACATACTCTAGTTATCGATATCGGAGCAGGTACTACTGACCTTTGCCGTGTATATGGAACAATACCAGGTCCTGCTGACCAAATGCACACAGGATATGCTGGTGACTATGTGGACAATCAAATTATCGTTGAAGTTCAAAAGAAGTACAACGGTGCACAAATCACCAAAGATATGGCACGCCGCTGGAAGGAGAACTACTCTTTCGTATCAACATCAACACCGGATTCACCAGTAATGGTAGACTTCTCTATTGAAGGAAAGGCTATGACTCTAGATATCACAGATTGTATCCAAAACGCATGTGAATCAATCGTTGACCCTATCGTCGAGAACGTAAAGGCACTAATTTCAGAATCTAACCCTGAATTCCACAATGAATTCCGCCGTAACATGGTTCTTGCAGGTGGAGGATCTGGTATCGCTGGACTTGGTGCTCTTATCGAGCGCCGTCTTTCAGAAATGGGAGATGTCAATGTTCACGTAGTCGATGACCCAGTTCGCTTGGGCGCTATGGGTGGTCTTAGACTAGCTATGGAAGTTCCAGAAGAAATGTGGAAGAACTTGACTCTAGCAAGCCGTTGATTAGGAAATCATTCCTCTTCAAGTACTGCACTTGTCACCAATGGTGAATCACAATGAGGACAAGAATCCTTGGGTGAAAGTAGAATTGGGTTTACTGCTAATACTGCTAAACATGTTGGGCATGCAGCCAACATTTCATTTCCTTGAAGTGTGATTTCTTCATCATAAACTGAATGACCACTATACCCCATCTTGTAAACAGGGTGGAAATGAATTCGAATAAATCGAACAGAAGAAAAGATTGCCCATGCCAATATTATCATTGTGAAGAAAGATGAGTTTTGACCAGTGAACAGATACATTAGTCCTTGGAATAACAAAAGTGAGAACGCTAGTGTAATACCTCCCATTATCATTGGAGCAAACCAATATGCCCACGATGCTTTTTTCCGATATGCCATCCACACAACTAGAGTGAATATACCAGGAACGACTGCTAGTTCTAACATTCCAGAAAACAAATACACTAGCATTGAGAAGACTAGTGCATCGATGAGAAGGACAAATGATGTTCTCTTGTGGAGTGCATCAATTGGGTTGCCCTGATTTGGTCTCGAGCCGGCTAGAATCATCTCATCTGCATCCGACATGTCTCACCCGATGGGCCATTTGTTGTTGAAACAACCGGCGAAGCCGTATTGAAGCAGTGGCTTGTGGCACAAACATGCGTGACACCGATGTTGAGGTTCGCGGCGACTCTCTGAAGGGCCGTCACATCCTGCTCGGAGTTACTGGCGGTATAGCCGCTGTTGATACAGTTCGACTTGCTAGAGAAATGCGAAGACACGGTGCTGAAGTTACGGTAATTATGACCCCCGCTGCTCAAGAAATCATTACTCCTTTAGCGGTTCGATGGGCATCTCAAGGTGAAGTAATCACTGATTGGGATGGAGATTTGTCGGGCCTATCAGATTTTGATGCTGTGTTGGTAACACCTGCAACTCGCAACATAATTGCATCATTTGTTCATGGTTTAATGAATGGACCTCTGTTGATGGCACTGTCAGCTGCAAGAGGACGTAATTCTCCAATAATGATGGTTCCTTCAATGCACAATGACCTTGCTAGCGATCCCGTAACCGAAGATTTGGTTATGCAGTGTGCTAAATCTGGTGTTAGAATACTATGGGGTGCTGAAGAAGAAGGCAAGAGGAAAAATCCTAATCATGAAGAGATAGTTGCTAGGCTGGCTCACTTTGTCAATCAAAACTCTACTTCAGTAGTCGTCACTCTTGGGGCGACACGAAGCGCAATAGATGACCTACGCTATGTACAAAACACATCAAGTGGAAGAACTGGCTACCTGATTGCGGACTATCTGTATCGCTTAGGAATGGACATTACTTGCGTGAGTGGTGTTACTACTGTTGATTGTCCAGGATGGTTACCTTTGGAAATTAATTGCCCAGACCCCGATGACATGTTAGCGGAATTGAAAGCACTGGCAAAGGATGACATCAACGTCTGGATTCATGCAGCTGCAGTTCTTGATTATGTAATTCCAGAACCAGTTGAAGGTAAAATCGCATCACTACAAGGTGAATTAGACATTCAGTTACAAGAGGGAGCAAAGCACATAATGGAATTGAAAGACTTGTGCAAAGGCTCTACTCGAATTGGTTTCAAATTGGAAAGCGGAATCAAACAGAAGGATTTGGTTCACCGTGCAGTAGCCCAGATTCAAACTTCAGGAATGAATGCAACGATTGCAAACAGAATAGAAGATTTAGGAAAGGAAGGCAAGCCAAGAGGATGGCTCGTCGATTCTCATGGTGCTCACTTCATACTGGATACAGAGAAGGAAATGTGCATCGCAATTCGTTCGGTCATTGAGAACAATAGGTGATCTTGTGCGCCGCTTTGCCATTGTAGGAACTAGAGCAATGGCCAAGGGTAAATTACCACTTAGTGACATGGCTGGTGGAGCGGGTAGAATGGACGTTCTAGTTAGAGCACTAATGTCGTCTATACTAACAAGTCATGGAATTCGAGAGGATGTAGAATTCACTATGATACTGCTTGGAGGGCCTGGACCTGCAAGAAGAATCAAGTTTGTTTCAAATGAATTGAAAGGGGTTCATGCAGAAGAAAGAGCGGTAGGTGGCAAGATTGCTGCAGTCATCAAAGAACCGATGCCTCCACGTGGACACTGGGTAGAAAGCAGTCCTGGAATCTATGATGGAGGAGGAGATTTGGACATGACTTTGGATGAATGGGATTGTCCAATAGTTCGCCTCGACGCCGATTCTAAGAATCTATATTCCGGAGTACTACCAAGTGATTTTTCAATTGACGATATTGGATTTATCCTTGGCGATGACAAGCCATTGGAATGTGACAAAGGGATTGCTAGAAGCCTAGGAAGTTCGTGGTTACAAGGACATACCTGTATCTCAATTGTTCACTTCTTATTGGATGAAGGCGTTCAACTCCAATTGTGATCCAAGTCAGGTAGATACTTCTGACTGCTGAATCGATTCTCAATATCGAGTTCTGCGGGCAATAACGAATGCCGCCAAGATAATAGAAACCATACTCAAATGTCCATCAAAACCAGGTACTGAATCAGAACTTTCATCAGCAACGATTTGTGATTCAAATGGCAATAGATTGATTTGAATTCTCAGATAGGTTGAACCATTACACTCGTAACAATAGTAACCGTCCTCTCCGCTTTCTGCATTCACAATTGTAATGTTTGTATCGATAGTAACTTGTTTGGTACCATTGTCGTATTCAAGCCATGTAGAAGCATTAATTTCTGAAATACTCCCAATGCTGAAATTGAATGAATAGGTTTCAGATGGCGCTACTTCAAAGGTAACAACTGGGATTCCCACTACCATGTTATAAGATTCGAGTTCATCTCTTAAATCAGAAATACTTTCAATTCCAAGTCGTTCCAAACTGTTGCCATTATTTTCAACCGTCATTTCAATCATATGATCCATTGGGTCCTCAGAAATTATGTCAATCTGCCAGAACATGATTTCGGGGATAACATCATAGTTGTCGTAAGCATTGACATTTAGCAAACTGTTGACTGTAGACCTTGCAACATTAGGAGGGGGAGAACCATCTGCTTCGGTAACAGTAGCATTAACTTGAATCATGTGTGCTGCAACCGCCTGTTCAGATACTGCAAAAATTTCAATGCTGATTTCCTTCTGCTCACCACCGGTCAGATTCACCACATTTCCTTCAACAAACGTAGCAACAAAACCATCAGGTGCTGAATATTCCATCTCTATTGTTTCATTGTAGTTATTTGGGTTTGACAAGGTGCAGTTCATTATCGATGTTGAATCTGCCCCCGGATATACATCAAAAAAAACCGACCCATCACACTGCAAATCTACTGATGGTGTCGCATTCTGTGCCTGCACATTTGTAGAGCTCATCGCAAATGTCAAAACAACAAGTAGGGTTACAACAACTTTCTTCATAATTTAATCAAGAAGTGACAACACATAAACTGTTTGATTGTGATCCAAGTCTGGTAGTCAAAGTTATCCTCAATGTAACGGACATTATGCTTTTACCCGGTATTTCGAAGATACTTACAAGACCAAGTTTCATGGAAATGATATGTCGCTTTTGTTACGATATTGATTCCCCCCTCAAATCTCTGTATACCCGAAAACAGACGATATCAATGTATACAAAAAAATGACACCTTTGTGAATACAAATCAAATACGTGAAGACGAAGCGACCAACATGCGTTTGGAATGGCCCGTCTATGCATTTACAGCCGGTATTTTCCTCGCTTTTGCTCTAAGTGTTCAGTTCCTCTCACTTGGCACCGGTGCTATCGTTGGCCTGTTCGTGCTGCTAACCGTGGCCTACGCCTGGGT
The DNA here is from genome assembly GCA_949373265.1 of Candidatus Poseidoniaceae archaeon. Next base: position 6,445 of record CASICT010000012.1, read on the forward strand.
CGCATGGGTAATGATCAAGCAAAAGGCCGTTCTCGAACTTCACGCCTACATAACCTGCAATGCGTGCGGTGAGTTGACGCCTTCACAAGGCAAGCACTGCATGAATTGTAGCGCCGACTTGTAGTCAAAAATATAAACAGTGTCATACAGAACACCTCGTGTAAATTGAAATTTATTGCCAACCATATGCACGGGTAGGCCGTGTAATTGGGATTGAACATTGAATTATTCTAATTGAGTTCAATTAATTTTATTTGTAATATCTCCTGAAATCGCACTGTCTTGAATGTTGTATGTGATGTTTTGAACAATATGAGTTTTCTTTTCTGCTTCTGCGAGTTTGGCTTCCAACTCTTCTTTTTCGCGTTGAGCGATTGCGAGTTCCTGTTGCTTCTGAGCCAATGCCTCATCAGAAATTTGCTTTTGAGCAGCTTCACTTTGCAGTTGTTGTGTTAATTTGAGCTTGATTAGCCAACTGTTGGCGCAATCTTTGTGCTTCGATTTGCGCTTGTCTACTCTGATGTTCTAATTCCCTTTCACGCGGTGAAGACTGAGAAAGTGGAACAGATTGTTGCTGAACTGGGGAAAGCAATGGTTGGGTTTGTGCATAGAACACTTGTTCTTGTTTAGGACTTCGAACTTTTCGGGCTACGAAGAATACCACACCAATCATAATGATCATTCCTAAAAATCCAAATGCTGCAGAACCCGAATCGCTTTCACTTCCTGCGGCATCTATGAAACATCCTGTCGAATCTACTTCACTGCTCTTTTCCATATCTGAAGGAGTTGGGTTATCTGATGACGGACACTCATCTATTCCATCATACACCCCATCATAATCTGAATCCATTGGGCAACCATTGGAGTCAGTAGTAGCTCCTAAAGGAGTATTTTCACATTCATCTTGAGCATCATAGATACCGTCACCATCAACGTCTGAGCACCCTAAGGAATTCACGGTTGAACCTTGAGGTGTGTTTGAACATTCATCAATCCCGTCGAATACGCCGTCGCCATCCGAATCGCTTGGACATCCCATGTTATCGACTTCTGCTCCTTGAGGAGTGTTTGGACAAGTATCATCTAAATCAGGTATTCCATCGTCGTCTGAATCTTGTAAATCTTCAAATGAACATCCTCTCGCATTCAACGCATTAAAATCTTCAGGAGTATTTGGACAATCATCAAGAGCGTTGCTTACCCCATCATTATCATCATCTAATTGCTCATCAGCACATCCATCATTGTCAACAGTAAACCAAGAGTAAGTTGATGGGCACAAATCAATGTCATCAGTAACTCCATCTTCGTCTCTATCGATTTGGCTTGAAGAACAGCCCGAATAAATGTAATCTATATCTATTTCTTCATCCTCTGGAGTGTTTGGGCACATATCATCCCAATCCGGCAAACCATCATTATCAGTATCCAAATCGCAACCATTTGCATCAACCCCTGCGTCTCCATTTGAATTTGGACAATCATCTAGGCCATCGAATACGCCATCTTCATCATCATCCATTGGACAGCCCCAATCTACTATTGCCCCGAGAGGAGTATTTGCACAGAGGTCATCAACGTCAGGAGTTCCATCACCATCATCATCATCATCACATCCAGATGGAATGCCGTCATCATCAAAATCATCCATATCATCATACCCAGGGCAGGCATCATCGGCGTCTGAAATACCGTCGCCATCTTCATCACCAAATCCACCAATCGTGAACTTCCATGTTGATGCTGCATTCTTCCATGTTTCATTACCGTCGCCATCACCGTTACCAGATACAGTAAGTGTAGGAGTGGCTGACCAGTTATATTCTGCATACAATTTCCACTCATCCAGCTCAGAATTCATGTCACATTCATCGTCGTTGAGTGCATCATTATCTTCACATTCGATTGTAATGTTGAGAATATTAGTGTGGTCTGGAATATCAATAGAGTAATTCCAAGAATTATTGAGTGTCAGTTGGTTTTCCCAAGTTGGTGTATTAATACAATCTAAATTGTCATCATCAAACTCGATACATATTTTGAATAAAGGATCTGGAAGCCCTTCATTACTATCCCATTCAACTGTCTCATTAGCTGACCATGAGATGAGTTCGATGTGTAACCAAGCATCATTTTCAGGCCAATTATCGATTTCATCTTCTGCAGAAACAGGACTGGTTATCGGCAAAGAACCGATTATGAATAGTGCCATCAAGAGAAAAGTTACACTTCTCTTCCTATCCCGCATGGACTTCGCTGGTCGTGGGAGTATAATTTAGTTGGGCTGTCATACGAAGGTGCGCATTGCTCGAACGTGAATACGAAGGGTAGCGCCTGTATTGGACCACTAAATACCCTCTGATCGATTAAGAAAATTCAGAAGGTATTCTTTGTAGGTGCATTCAATAATGTGTGACTACACCGACTTTTCGATGAAGAGTGGTAAATGTCCAAAGTGTGGCGGAGAGGATATCATTATTCCAGTGAGAAGGGAGAGGGTTGTACGACATCAGCGTCAATTTCAGTCTGATGAATATTTATGTCAAAATTGTGGGTACACTGAAGCCTATCGAATAATGGATAAATGGATACCAGTTCGACCCTAATCAATACCCTTTGAAATCACATTATCATGAGAACTTCATTCGCAAGACGAATTTGATTCCAGTTGAATATAGTGAAAAGAACGTTGGTTCATCTCAAAGTGTGACAACTCAAAAGTACTTCCAGCAAAGAAACCTTCAGCGATTAATTGCCATGGTTCTGAATCGTTGTTAACCATCCCCCAATGTTGCCAAGAATAGTCACATGAGGCCTCCAATCCATCCACTGACAGATTGACTGTGTCGTTAAATTCACTAAATGCGTTGGGTTGGCTTGCATTTTCATCGACGTAACGAGAAAGTAAGACGCCTATTTTCGAACCGTTCTCGGATTTTCCTGCCAGAATATTAAACTCGTTTGAACCAATAGAATCTGAAGGGAACCCCCCCTCACTTTGTAACCTTACAGGGGTATTAGCAACCATTTCACCGTAAACACTCCAGGTGATTCCAGGTGGTTTAATTCGTCCATTTTCTTCCCAAAGGAAACTTCTCGCAGCGAAGAAATGTGCCATCCTTAGGGTACTTACTCCATAGGATGAATTTCCGTCATTTCCTTCCCATAGGTCGTTGTAGATTGTTAAAACACTAGTCAAATAGGCTTGACTGGCTGGGCTTTGGGCATAAACTGGAATATTCCGATTCCATTCAGTAACGTAAACTGGAGTGTTTTCGGGATAGCCATATTGTGTCAAAAACATTCCGATCGACTCGGTCTCATGAGTGAAAAAATAGGTTGTTTGAGATGGATTTATCCTGTATAAATGGACATAAACGGCATCTATCGGTTCATTGTTTTGCTGAGCCAATTCCATAAATCTATGAGAGAACCCATCATCTCCATCCCCCAATGTAATGGCAGCAACAACATCAATATCGTCACCGAATTCACTGGTAACTGCTGAGTTTACCGCATGATAGAGTTCATAATATTCATCTGCAGTACCACTCCACCAATCGGATAAGTACGGCTCATTCCAAACTTCAACCACATCAAAACTATCGAAATAAAATCCATTATTCCATCCTTGTCGATAATGCTTCAATACTTGGACTGCCGCTTGTGCATAGACAGTGAAATTATCCGGTGGACTACGCCAATCAAAACAGTTTTCGTAGGCTGGAAATGCTTTAGAGTAGCCCATTCGCCAATACACACTCGTATGAGTGGTTGCCATCGTAGCTTGAACTCTATGATCTGTTTCATTGAAGTCATAATTTGAAAAATTAAGGGGGTCATGTCCCTCATAGACCGGAACTCCATCTTCGTCAGCATGTATCCATATTCGGTTCATATCGCCGGGACCTTCCCCATGTGTACGAGAAGATGGAATTTGCATTTTGTTGTATTCCTCGGTATAATTTGAACTGTACCAAATCTGCTGGCAATTCTCTATCTCCCAGGTGTTTCTAATCAGCGGACCATTATTGACGCCATGAATTGGTGCGATTCTACCGAACTCTTCAGTGAAATGAACTGTTGCAGTTAGATCCGTGGGATTGATGTTGATATATTCACAAGAAGAGTCATCATGATCCGCATTAGGATTGAAGTTGATTGCATCACTATCCATGCAACCAAATATTTCGTCAATGCCGCCGCCTCCATTACTAAAACATCCAGGTAATGCAAAAATGATTACGAATAAATAAGCGCAAATTGCTCTTTTCACGATTAACCCATGAAAGTTGGTCTATTGAAGTATTCTAACGCCAACCTAACAGTTCTAGGTTGAAAGGTAGCGAGTGTACAGAGGGACGAACACCCATTGTACTGTATTACTGGTTTCGCTCTAAGATATTTATCCGGCAGGAAACTGCCGGCTCAATAGTTATAGACAACTTGGTTCCAGATATTGATATGGTACGGATAGATTGTCCTTTTTGCAATGAGGCAGTAGATCTTGGTAGTGCTAATGCGAGTTTATATGAATGTCCATATTGCAGTGAAGAATTCGAATATATATCAAAAGATGAATTGATAGTATCCGTGAAAACAACGTCGAAAAATACTGGAACTTTGGTCAATCATGGAGTTTTCAAGGGCTGGAGGGCTTTCGGACCTCCTTCAAAGAAAAAATCTCCGCCTGCGAATTGGGAAAAGTCGTCTATGTTCGACACAATTTTATTCAGTATACTTCTATGTCTAGGTTTAGCCGTTGTACTGTGGTTGACCAAAATTAGCAACGGGATTTGTCTTATAGCGCTCACAGCTCCCATTCTGATAGCAATGTCGGCTGTTGTTGAATACTTCAATGATTTAATGATCAAAAAGGGATGGTTATTTCTGGCTCGATGTAAAGGCCAATATGCATTGTGGGATGGTCAGAACACGTTTGCGATTCCATTGGCTCACAATCGTAATTTATTCATTTCATCAGAAACGATTTTTGAAATTATAGTGCACCGTGGTCCAGGTATCCACACCAACAATAAATACGGACTGGTACATATTTTCACACGCGGTAAAAATGGACACGTAAATTTTACAACTAGTCAGGATGAACAAGATTTCCTGAATATTCTAATTCAGGTTACTGGAGTAATCCCGAAAACAAAGTATCACAAAAAACATCGGGAAGAGTCTGTATCATAAATCTGAAAACTTCATCAGAAGAATTGGCGGTGGCGGTGATTGAATTCTAATACAGTTGACCTACAAACTATTTCCATGAATTCACGTGGGTAGGGACGAATAGGACGGACCTCCGGCCCCTTGTGGATATTTAATCCATACACGAGGGGTTGTGGAGAACCCCTTGTATTGTCATGAATATAGCCAACCTCCTGCGTGAATTGCGTCATCGTAATTCTACTCCTATCTCCCGTATATTATATCCTCTTGAGTTCGTAATAGGACTAAGGCTACGGCTGCTTCCTTTTGAACTGGTGAAAGAAATTCAGGATATTCTTCCTGCAAATGAACCAATGGGCTCTGCCAATTCTCCCATGTCCGATACTGAATTCCAAAGAAGTTCCGCCACCTCTGCAATTTGAAGTGCGTTTGGTGGGCCAAAGGATTTTGTCTATCTTGGCATTACTTGCGGATTTAACTCGAAGTTCACGGCTAATATCTACTAGCGACTCGGGCATTCTGTAGATGTCTCTAGCTATTTCAATATGAGAGTGTATGATTCTCTTATGCTCTTCCTCCTTACCCTTAGTTGGTTTTGGTTCAGGTATAACTTGGCCACGCATAATTGTGAGGGTAACGGGTTATGGAAATTCAAACCCGTTACAGTATGTGGAAAGTTAATTCGTTTACAATCCACTTTTCTGTTCCAGAAAAGTCATCCCATGCACGTTGAGCTATTTCCCGAAGTAGTTTAGCTCGAACTTCATTGGTATCTTTAGTCCACGAAAGAGAAGGACGCCGTTTTCAAAACTTAACATTCGACTAGTTGCCTCGCTCATCAATGTCTTACAGAGGTCAGGCCCAACCTGTCGAATCTGCTTTGCAGACAACATCAGTGCTCTAATCCATCTCAGTTCTTCTTTTGGGTTTTTTTTTGCTTTCTCAGTTCTAATCGGTGATTAAAAAGACAAAACGCTATCCGAAACCACAACCCAATAACGAGAGAAAGATGGAATTCTGTCAGCCCAAGGACTTGTCTCCTTGCTTAATTCAGTTTTGTACCAGGTGTCCCTAACTCGGTGACTGGACGATTCAAATACCAATAATGCATTACGACTTCCCTTGAATAAAAGGGTGACGATACAACACTTGGCAAGCTTCGACTAACAGCAGACATTGTTCAATGCTTTCGTCGGTTTCATGTATGAGTGCTTGCTTCACTACTTTGATCAAAGGTTTCTCGCGTTGCTGATGTGTTTCACAAATAAAGTAAAGATGAAATTTCTTTCTTCAATTTCATCCCCTCGAGATAGTTCTCTTTTTCAGGTTGGTTTTTCAAAAGAGACGCCTCTGCATCTTTGAAAATAGAAGTCCATTCTCGTTCATTTGAACGGAAAAAAAGGATTGGGGCTTGATTTCCCATTTAGGATCAGATTACAAAGGAAGAGTGCTGAATTTGGTTTGTCTAATGGGATAAGGTGCTTGGACTTTTTAACACCGAAATCTCCTAATTTAGCAATCGTCCTCAGGACGCAGACTAGGTAAACGTCGTGTCATTTCCATCAAAATAAGTTCTGGATTTTGCAAAATCGCAGAAGAAAAATCGCTTGCCTGCCTTAATCCATTTGAGTAAAATTTCGTCCTAGCATGTCACCTTTGGCATTCGCACCGTGTATCAATTGGTAGAGTAAGGTTTCAGAATCCATTGGAATCTCATCTTTGTCCTCTGGATGTGCTTGCATCGCTTTGAGCACCACTTCTTTGTGATCAAAAGCCATCTTTCATACGAGGCATTTCAGGATGGCATTTGTATGCATCGAATGCATGTATGCACGCCCTTAATCCGAGAATCTCTTGGGGGTTCGGGCCAAGAGAACGGACAAAATCAAGCACTTCGTTTCTCACCTGATAGCCACTAAACAACGGTAGTTTCCAAGAAATATCTTTGTCGAGTTTTTCCTCCTCTGAATACAACATCCTTCAATTTATTCAATTTCTCTTCATCGAATGGTCTATTTACTAAGAATTTCGGGAATCTTTTTGAGAAAATCAGCATTGACATCATCCGTCAATGGGAGATCTTCGGGCCTCATGTACTCGGAAAGGCAAATCTAAGCGACCATAACGTGGTGAATACATCGCTATCCGTTCCCACGATTTCGTTCCCTTTCATGAGTTCCCATGCAAGCGATATACGTAGTTTGCAGACAACTGGTTCGTAAAGGACTCCCCAGGAGTTGAAGTAGAAAAATTTCATCTTTTGAAAGAGCATTTATTCGACTCGAGATTTGATAACCTGGTTTTGGTTCTAAGAGATTTAGATTCGGCTTATTTTCGGTTATACTGGCCATGAATTTAGGCATTCCAACTAATGTCATGTCCATTCTAACCAGGAGATTGGAGCATTCCGCCCAATGAGACTTTACAATCAAGTTGCGAGAGGGTATACTTGAAGACCAATCGGAGTAATGAAATGTGGTTTAAGTGGTATTATATCGTCCGTGCCGTGATCAATAATCATGAAAGGTAAAGATTGTAATCCATTGTCCGCAATATTCTCCCGTGTGATTAGAAGGACAGGAAGGTAGGTTGATATCTTCAAGAATTTTCTCTTCTATACCCAGACCCAAAAAAAAGCTGCAACTCTTTCACTATCATCAATAATCAAGGGGTAAAATGGTGCAGAATCCAATGCTACAACCGCTGAATGCAATTGCTCAATAGTCTCTAACGATTCATCATCACGCAGCGAGACGTAGGATGAAGCCATCGCTTCTTCCGAAAACCCCAAAGTTTGCAATGCTAGAATGGAAACTGTGGTTTTCCCTGTGCAGGCAGGGGCTGACATGAGGTAAAGTCCTGACCCACCTGGAGCCAAATGCTCACAAATTCGGGTATGGTTGTGTATGTCTATGTAGGCAGGATGGGTCATATCTGGAACAAATTGTGGTATGACCAATTGTTGTGGTGGAATGACACAACCATCTTCTCGAGATATAAAGAGCATGTATGCAAGCCAACATGCATCTCTTGTTGGAAATTTTTCCTTGAGTTTAAGACGTGTTTTGAGAAGAGCGCCCTCAACCTCAAACCGTACTTCATTCTCAATTCCGAATGGACCCAAACCCTGTGTAATATGTTCCCAAAAAAAACCGACTAAACTCTGTTGCGGCTTTATCCCAAATATCCCAACGAGTCCCAATTACACAGTCAACTCCTCGGTGACAAAATTGTTCTGCGATAGGTCCAGAAAGACCGGATGTATTGGTTTCCACTGATTGATCACCACTCCTGCAAGCATTGAGTATGACCAAACGAGGCGGACCTGCCCTGCAGCATGAGGCAACAAAATCAGCGGCCTTCAGACCGCCCGAATGACCAATGAAATGTTTCTCATCAACTTTGAGGTGGCCAATGAAATGAATGATATCCCAGTGATTTGAGGCTAATTTTGCTCTGAGGATGTTTGGATCGTCGTTCTCATCCGCATTGATTTCATTGACATCAAAGCCTGTTTTGGAAAGGATATCTTGGACATATTCCTTCTCAAGTATACTGTTCGATAAGGGATAGGAGTTTGTGCTAAGAGTCCACGATCAGAGCTTTTTGGCTACCCCAGGGTAAGCGGGGGATTTTGGTTTGGTGAATTTCGGGGAGGACCTCTTCCAAACCCGTAAGTGATTCGGGTTCGTTTATGTCTGGAACAAAAAGGTGATCATCGGGGTTCGACTGGTTTGTCGGCCCCATTGAATCCATTCAGACTTGCTCTTCACATTCTAATCTGACATTTACTTTACTTGAATATGGTGGTTCGACCTTTCATGGCGCATCTCCCCGATGTGAGTATGTACAAGGGCCCCCCTTGTGTATGCGGGGCGAGCATAACCGTACCGATATGCACGTATACGTGGTGCAAGGGGACCCCTTGAAAATCATCATTCGTACATCAAGTAAAATTCGATTATTCTCGCTTAGAAAGGTTCGTATTGATCTGCTGAAGAATGTCCCTGATTTCAACAAGTACGCCATTAGACTGCGTCTCCTGGCCCCTGTACTCTGGGGACTAGATATTTGAAAGATTGAATCGCGCTGCATCATGACAGTGTCACGGAACTGTAATGCAACGGATTTCTTGAGTCCTTTTAGATGGAATGGTGTTGCACCTGCGGTTTCGATTGCTATTTTGACAATATTGCACATGCCGAGGAGTGGGCCCTCGTGTATGGATATGTCAGTGAGTTTATCGAGTGGTATATTCTGTTGTGCCTTGAATATCCATCCCTTTCGTATTTTGATTCCACTTTTAGTCAAGGTCAAGGAAGAGGCCCTGAAGTTGCTTCATATGAACTATCCAGCCAAATGGTACCCAGAAAAGCATTACAACAATTCCGATTATAGTACTGAGTAACATTAGGTTTATTATAATCCATAAGTAGAGTATTAACCCTTTGCTAAACTCTGCACTGCAGCGAAAATTGTCACTGCCTATCTCCGGATGACTCGGCCATGTAGTGCACACAGTTCTCGTTACGCATTACCTTTTCGTATGAAATGGCAATCTGAGTATGAACTAATCAAATATAGATAGTTCGCATGGGTCTACACGAATACTCATGCGAATGGGATTGTTGTTTGGATGGGCTTTGAGTGGGTCGTTTTAGACCGCTAGCGTTCAACATGACCCACCCAGAGCCCTTCTGAATAAGCGTTTTGTTTAGAAGGGCGTTTAGCATAACCCTCGTAAACATAAGCAAACCACTTGTTCACTTGTGATTCGAAACATATGCGGCCGATCACTGTTGGCAATAAACCATAAACGCCTCCGGCGGGGCGAATGCCATGGACACTCAGCGCGCACTCCTAATTACACTGGTTTTACTTCTTTCAAGCATAGCCGGTTGCTTTGGTAGTGAACAAGAACTGGAAGAAGAATTTGAACTCAACACGGAAGAACGAACCCTGTTGGGAATGGGTGACTCTGTCATGGAATGGAACAGGGAAGACGCCTCGACCATCCCGGAGGTCGTGGGAGAGGAAGCAGGGTTCGCAGTGCTGAACAACGCCGAAAGTGGTGCCAAAGTCATCGAAGAGAGTTACGCTATTCCTTCT
>CASICT010000013.1 GCA_949373265.1 Candidatus Poseidoniaceae archaeon
ATCAACAGAGAAAGAATTCAGGTTGAGCAGCGTTTGTATCGATTGGAATCACTGGCGAAGAGAATGGCTCCCGAAGACATGAGGGAGATTCCTCAAGGTCAAACTAATTTATTCGATTGTTTTGACATTCCACTGCCGATGAGGCACATTGCTAACAGAATAGAAGAAATGGTTGATGAAGAACCCCACCCTGCTGGAACTTTCATTAATTTACTACCTGGCAGTCAATCCGATGACCCTCTGCTGGCAGTAACTGCCCAGATGATGTTGATAATTGCACAAGAAAAGGTAGGCACAGGGGCAAGTTGGGCAGAACTGGATGAATTGTTCTCTCCGCTTCTAAAAAATGGAATTCCACCTGAAGAATGTGATGAGGCGTTAGACCATTTGCTAATGACTGGTCAAATTCATGAAGTTGATGATGATTGCTTCGTGCCTGAGGAATAATTGTTGTGGGACCCCGTGGACTCCCTACTGCTTGTCAATATAGTATGTTGACTTACTAATAGACATGGGAATAGGGAGAGCGGCGATAACCGGAATTGCCGCATGGGCGCTAATGATGCTAATACAAACACCACAACATATTGCAATAGGCGGAGGAATATTTTGCGTCTTCTTTGCAGAATCGGTAATGCAGGCAAATACAAGAAATTATCTAAAGCATAAAGCAACAAATCTACAATCAGAACTGAATATTGCGATCAGTCAGATTTGCGATATGAAGCGTGCATTAGATGTTACCACCACTGAACTTCGTACCGCTGTAGAGGAACTACACCGTAGAGATGCGATTGGTAGTCCTGCAGCTAGAGAACTATTATCTAGGCAAGAAGATGCTATGAAAGCACAAAAGGTAGCAATTGATCGTTCGACTGACAGATCTTTCGAAACCCTTGAGTCTCTTGAAAGAATGATTATTTCCCAGGGCCAGCAAACTACCCGTGTACAAGAGGTTCTATCCGTCGTCCTAGAGAAGATTGCCCTAGAGCCTAGGCAGAACATCAACATGCGAGATTCTGTGCTCACTCAGGAGAATCATTCAACACCTGCTATGTCCGACGACATCATAGCCCTACTGGGTTGAAGTGGTCATATGCACGATTCTGCAGGGGAACTTGCGCGCTTTGAGTTGCGCTCTAAAGTATCGTCATCCCTCTTGTTTTTGGGCATCCTGAGTATTACTTTCTCGGTAATATTAGGATTAGTAGTAAAAGATCCTTTAACACTTGGAATGCACCTGTATTTGTTCGTAGTTGGCGTATTATTGGTGTTTTGCAGCCTAATAGTTCACAAAGATGAGATGTCTTTTGCATCACAATTTGATATGTCACACCTTCTTGATATCGATAGTAAAGAATTGAGGCATCAAGCATATTTACAACACCTATCAGAATGGATTGCGCCCGGTATTGAAGAAATAAATCCTGTCCGGGCTAGAGGGGAAGACCCGACTGGGCCTGATTGGGGTAAAACCGATTTCAAACTTGGTCACGAACCTGCACGGAGAGATGCTATTACTGAAAATGAAAAATACGCAGGAATGGAAGGTGAACTAACCTCAGGAGAGAGGATGGTGGCTAAGGCTAATGACGAGTATTCAGAATTAGCCCAAAAAAGATGGGAGCTGGCTGAGTCTAGCGACCCAGACCTTGTTGAATACGGCGTGGAACGTCTTGGAGACTTAGTCAACACTGATTACTTCGAGAAAAATGCAGAAGACGGAGCTTTTTCCAAAGTAGTAAATCAGGATGATGAATCCCGGTGATTCAATAAGAAGGGGTTTCGAGGGTAGGTCGATGAAGGCGATAATAGTGGCTGGTGGCCACGGTAGCAGATTGCTTCCATTGACCAAACACACTCACAAAACACTTCTTCCGCTATGCGGTAAACCGATTATTGATTACGCTCTTTCTACAATACGCAACGCTGGAATTAATGAAATCACAATTATCGGAAATCGTTTCATTGAAAAAATTAGAAGTCATGTTGGAAACGATGTCGATTACGTTTTGGAAATTGAGCCACGAGGAGTTGCTGCTGCTTTGCAGTTAGCCAGAAGTAGTAATGAGAACTGTCCTTTACTAATCTGGTTTTCAGATAATATCACTAACCTAGACCTAAAAGAAGAAGTTGACAAATTCACAAACGGTGCTTTGTTACTGACTAGAGAGGTTGAAAATCCTGAATCGTTTGGGATTGCTATAATCGAAAATGGCGAGATAATTGATGTGGTTGAAAAACCAATTTCCGCTCCTAGTAACCTCGCGGTAGGGGGAATTTACATGTTCGATGACTCATTTTGGAAACGCCTTGATAGTACTCAAGATTCGCCTGATTTCTCGATATCCGATATTACTAAACAATACATTTCGGAAGGACTTGCTAGGACTATTTCGGTTGGAGAAAATACATGGATTGATTGTGGAACACATGAAAGCCTTCGACGTGCAGGGCAGATGGTAGAGCAGGGTCTGTTTGTAATTGGAGGTGAGATTGAATGAGGATTGGAATTATTGGCGCAGGCATGGTAGGTAGCACCATCGAGCATTGCTTTTCAGAGGCTCATGATCTATTCGTACACGACCCTGCACGCAATACGGAGTTGTCTGATGTTACAGGAAATTGTGAAATGGCATACATCGCTGTTCCAACTCCTGCCAATGACGATGGCTCTTGCGATACTAGTATTGTTGAAGAAATATTAGCCGACTTGCCTGATGGTTTTATTGCAGTAATTAAGAGTACAGTAATTCCTGGAACGACTAAAAAATTACAAGAAATGTTTCCAGAAGTGAGGCTGGCATATTCTCCTGAATTTTTGGTAGAAAGACAACGTTTAGAAGACTTTGGAAATCAAAGAATTCTCGTGGTCGGATCTGAAGATAAGGAAATTGCAGAACTGGTTTTCAAACAACATAAAGATGCAGGAGTGCTAATTGGAGACCATACTTTTCACGTAAGTAGTACTGAAGCAGAACTGGTAAAATATACAAAGAACAACTACTATGCAATGAAAGTAGTTTTTGCGAATCAGATGTACGATATTTGTCAAGCAATGGGTGTTGAATGGTCAACGATTAAAGAAATCATCACAACACCACAAGACCAGCCTATTGGCGATTCGCATCTAGAACCTTTAATGGGATTAAACAGGGGTTTTGGAGGAAAATGTTTGCCGAAGGATACGTTGGCTTTGAGGGAACTCGCTCGTAATCTGGGTGTTGATTATGACTTACTAGATGCTTTGCAGAATGATAATGCTGCTTTACGTAATATCTTAACAGGAAAGGCATCTGATGTAATCACGGAGGATGACTAATGCTGCCAAAACATGGAACCTTCCGTCGATATTTGGTTACTGCCGGCGGGAATATGATAGTTTTCTACATTCTTTGGGAAGCTTGCTATTGGGTACTACCCGATGATAGCTATTGGCCATCGGTATCTTGGGCTATTGCGTGGATACTAGGGTCCTTTGTAGCACATTGGACGCATCGTATTTGGACGTTTGATTCTGATAGAGACCCTCGATGGACAGTTCCTGCCTCTATGGCCGTCTATTCTGTTGGACTTGTGGGCTCGACTGCATGCTACTACATTGGAACTGAGCCACTGGGCCTGGATGTGAGATTTGTATGGTTGGCCAATTCAGGTCTTTGGGGAATACTAAATTATCTCGGTCAGCGGGAAATTGCTTTCAAACAAGTCAGTACTTCTCCCCTTTCATGAATCTAATAAAACGCTTGATTGGTCCTACTTTTGGTCGATTACTAAGTCCTAATCGCCAGTCTAATTCTCCAGCTTTGTCATATTTTACCAAATCATCAAATCCACCAATCCATTGATTGTTGATGAAAATTTGTGGAATCTTCTTTGCACCCATGGTTCTCCTTGAGAACTCTATGTCGGTTTTCTTAGACTTACCTAATTTTAACTCCCTATAATTCACGCCCTTCCTATCAAGTAAGTGCTTAGCGTTCACACAGGCGGAGCAGCCTTTGTTTGTGTAAACCTCGATATCGGCCATATGTTATCGTCTAATAGGTTGCATTTGAATGGCTTGATTCTTGCGAGGCATTGAAATCATGCAACGTATACGCCATCATCATGCTGCCCGACACAGTGCATAAGTTACCACAAGCAGAAAGATTCGCTTATGCTAAATTATTGGCTCACATGACTCGAATCGATAACGAACTGACCGTAGAGGAAATGTCGATGTTCGAACAGCGCCTAGGAACTGCTTTGTTATCTCCTAAACAGCGAGAATTAATTCGTTTCGCTCTCAAAAATCCCCCTTCCCTAGAGGAGTGTTTAGAAGACCTTGGCGAAGAAGCCGGTAAACTTGCACTTCGGGATGCTGTACTAATGGCTGCAGCAGACGGGACCGTAGATGATGATGAAAAAGAAGCCCTAGAGAAGATTGCTGAACACCTAGACTTACATCCAGGGGCTGTCGAAAAACTATTGGCATGGACTGTAGAAGGTTATACTTGGATGCAGTCCGGTTATGACCTTCTCAATGACCTTTCTAGGTGATCTTACTGCTCCCAGATGCTGCTTTGTCTCTTGCTGAAGAGCAGCGACGTAAAATAGCCTGTATTCTTGTTCTTGTTGCTGCAGCAGATGGTGAACTGGTCAGAGAAGAAATTTCTGCAATCGAATGTGCAATGGGGGCCATGATGCTGCACCCTGAAAGCAGAGAAGAGGTTAGACAACTCCTAACTCAACCTCCTGAACTAGATTCGATATTGGATGGCATGGAACCTTCCGCTATCAGAATCGCTCTTCGGGATTCTGCACTATTGGCGTCCGTAGATGGAGACTATGATGAAGCTGAACTTTGGGCCCTACGAAGGGTTTCTGATGCCGGTGGTTTATCTGAAAATGAATTGTCTCTGATTCTTAACTGGGTTTCCGATTCGTGGAAACTGAGTGCAGAGGGCCGTTCAATTATTGCTTTACCAATGCCCGGTGATGAAGCCATACTCTGAATCTAATTTGGAATCATACTTTCATCTGTGAAATTAGTATTGCGCTAATAATATCGCAGATTGCGATTTAGAGTTTCAATTTATTTGTCCGGTATTTAAGGCTGATTTGCGACCATTAGCAATTGTCGGATGCTGGTGTGTAGTTTCCGGAAACAAGAAAAAACACGTTTTCCCCCCCATGCTTTATTATCAGTACCGCCCTCGAAGTAATCAGCGCAATTAGCTAATCCAAATATTTGTGAGGTATCATTAATGGGAATTCATCCAAAAATCGGAATTACGGGCCTACCAAGGTCTGGTAAATCCGCAGTTCTAGCAAAGGTCCTTGAGATGCTCGAGGATGAACGTCGGCGAGAAATTACTGCTAGAGGTGGAGACGGTGATAACACCGACATCATTGGCGGAATGCGAACAGAGCCCTTGCTAGAAGGTTCTGAACGAGTCGGCTACAAAGTCATCAACATCACTACTGGAGATGAGGCTATTATGGCTCACAAAAACATCGATAGTAGGCTCCGGGTTCTTGGTTATGGAATCGATTCTGAAGCACTAAACTCTGTAGCCATACCAGCGATAGAGCATGCCAGAGATTACTCTGAGGTAATCGTAATAGATGAAATTGGTAAATTCGCAGTTGAATCTGAAGGCTTTGTTAGTGCCGTAAGATCTGCTCTTGCGGTTGACAAACCTACTCTATTAGCACTACACAAAAAGAGTCGTCATCCATTGCTCCAAGACATTCGTCGAAGAGATGATGCACGCATTCTAGAAGTTACCCCTGTTAACCGGGCATTGCTACCTTACAAGATTCACAAATTAATGCGTGAAACTTACTGATTGAGGCGTTGGGTTCTTGCCCTATCATTTGTTGGGCCCAATATGACCCCTGCAGAAAGTGCCCATCGACTACTCCTTGGAACAGGACTCGGTCTTGTGCTTGCAAGTGGCTTAGGGCTAATTTCTGGCGTACTTTCAATAGAAAATCCAAGTATTGGGTTTGTAATACCAGTTTTGGGAATTGTTTTGTTGGGTCTTGCTGGGCCAACTAGTAGAGGCGAAGGTCCTCTAAAGGCACTCTTTCCTAATGAAGATCGAAGTAATATGGCCGCAAGAGTAGAGGCTGAACTAATGCAAAACAAAAGTGATGCTGAAGTAGGAAACGCTTGGGCTAAACTTGAACATACAATGCTATCAAAAGAATTGGAGGAAGAGTGATGAATTATAATCTCCCTCCAGATGAAGGTAAGAAAAAAAAAGAATTGTACTGGAATGTATGTATAGTTCTAGGAATTATTGCTATTGTTGCATTCGTAATCAATGATAATGGAACTGAAGAGGCTACCGGTGAATATGTCACAAGTTTTTCTGACGATAGTATCTATGAGTGCGCTAATGGAGAGCAACTTTTCGACCCCGAAGAAGTTCTTGAAAATAACGGGGCAGAAGACTGCAATGATGGTTCGGATGAAAGAACAAATGGTTCTGGCGTAGCCGGAGTATGTGGCGGACTTATGTGCCTTTGTTCGCTGATTTTTGCGATTAGTGCGCTAAGTACCAAGAATGATACTAGCAGAGTTGTTGTTGTCCAACAACAGCCGCAATATGTCCCTGTTGTTCAACAAGTTATTCAACAACCTAGGCCCACTACAAGACCTAATCCACCTGCAAACCCAATCAAGAACAAACCGATGTGGATGGCTGAAGCCAAGAATCTAGAACTCGCAAGAAATTGGGAGGCGGCGGCTGATGCTTATCAGAAAGCTGGCATGTATGCAGAAGCAGGTCGAATTAGGCAAGAGCACTTGGAACAGAGTCAACCTATGGTACAAATCGGCCAAGTTGGAAATACAGTCCTAAATGACTCGGTGATGATTGCAGAAAGTACACACAAGACATGTGCGAACTGTGGTAATGTAGCAGAACCATCATGGAAAATTTGCCCACATTGTTCAAGTCAATTATGAGAAAGGTTTGATTCCTTTAACCACCTGCATGTATCAGAGGGAGTGTCATGAGCGAGATCCCAGAAGGCCTGTACTACACCAAAGAGCACGAATGGATGAAAGTTGAAGGCGATGAGGTAATCATCGGAATTACCGACCACGCCCAAGATGCACTGACAGATATCGTGTATATCGAATTACCAGAGGCGGGTATGAACTGTGGTGAAATGGATGAATTTGCAACCGTCGAATCCGTGAAATCTGCATCTCCTATTTTCGCACCATTAGCTGGTGAAGTTACTGCAGTAAATGAAGCGCTAGATGATACTCCTGAACTAATGAACGAAGACCCATATGGTGAAGGTTGGATCGTTAGAATGAAGTTGAGCGACCCATCGTCTGTATCCGGATTAATGTCGGCCGCGGAATACAAGGCTGAACTCGGCGAGTGAAAATAGAATGCTCCACATCTACGTTGATGGTTCTTGTATTGGAAACCAGAATGTAGACAGCGAAACCCCTGCAGGATGGGGGGTTGTAATCATCACTGGTTCGAATGACTTAGGACGAGGAAATGGAGAAATCCTACACGAATTTCACGGAAGAGTAATCACGGATTCTGAAGGTTCTGATTTTATCGGGGCAGATGTTGGCTCGAATAATACTGCTGAATTAACCGCAATGGCTGAGGCGTTACGCTGGTCTTTAACAGAGGGCGGCGTGTCTGAAATAATTATCAAAACCGACTCTCAATATGCAGGAAACCAGGCAACTGGTAATTGGAAAGCCAAAGCGAATAAAAAATTAGTTGCCCATGTACAATCTCTATGGCAAGAAGTTTCATCGTTGAGAATACTATCTTGGGAGCATGTCAAAGCACACAGTGGCCACAGATGGAATGAGCGAGCAGACCATCTTGCGATTAGGGCTGCAAATGACGATACTCCTCTTTCACTTTCTTTTTGGAAACCAGGTCAGCGCTGAAGTCTTTCAGTTAGCCATCTTCTGATTTCATCACTCATATCCTCACGTCGTAATGCATAATCAATTTGGCTCTTTAACCAAGGAAGAGGGGCCCCTGAATCATACCACTCAAACCCATTAAGTTCCACTCCAACCAGCCCTTTGTTTTCCATCCAATGCTTTTGGATTGCAATTGATTGTAGCTCACCATACTCTTCAAAATTGTATTTTGATAGTAGCATTGAGGTATCGGAAGTGAATACATACCTCCCGCATAGAACAAGATTAGATGGCGCTTTTTCTCTTTCGGGTTTCTCGATTATGGCTTTGACCAAATCTCCTTCCATCGAAACTACACCGTAGTTTTCAGGGTCTTCAACCGCAGCAAGACCAACGCATGGAAGGCCCGTTTTCATATAGGATTCAACTAATATTTTCGAAGCGTTAGATGGGATATATTCAGAACTTGAAGTAAATGAATCAAGAAGAATATTGTCTCCTAGCAATACCATGAATGGCCCATTAATCGCATGTAGGGCACAGTTTAACGCATCGCCAAATCCTTTGGCAATTTTTTGAATATGAACAAAAACCTCTACATCCGAAAATGGTGAAAGTATCTCCGCGTCAATATCAGGCCGCTTTTCTTCTAGCCAAGAGTTGTCTTTTAGAAGCCCAGTTAGATCTTTATTAGGGGAAGATATTATGTGAATTCTTTTTGCACCAGCAGCTACAGCCTCTCTCGCTAAATGTGAAAGAGCAGGGATGTCGACTAATGGAAGAGCTTCCTTAGCAATCGCTGCACTCGCAGGTAGCATTCGGGACCCGATTCCTCCTGCGACTAAAACTGCGTCCTCAACCGCTGCCATACCACCCTCACGCCCCCATTGCTTTCAAGCGTCGCGCCCCGTAGCGCCTCTATGGGCGCAAAGGCAGAGTGGCGACTCTTTGCCGGGCTTGGATTAGTTTTGGTAGCTATTACCTTCACAGATTTATCTCCTGCCGGGCCTTGGGACGATTCTACTTTCACGTCAGGAACAATTGGCTTAACCGGAATATTGTTGCTTTACATAGCGTGGTTCAGAGTTACATTCGGAATCAAAGGAGTTGTTCCAACGATGGACTTGTGGAAAGACCCGGAGCGAACATCGACTCTAGTAATGCTTACTGGTTTAGTCATACTAGGTATTGCGTACGCTATAGGGAGAATCGAATTCTTCCCTGAACCAGGTGGTTTGGTTCTTTCATTGATTGGATTATTAATTACGACTAATGGAGCCTATGTTTGGCTCTCATCGGCTGGGCCTTTATCGAGCGAAGAAGAGTGATTACTCCTCTTCTTTGTAATCCGGCGAACGCATCATTACTACCAAATAAACTAACAGAACCAATATAGCAATACCTAAAATAACATTTGTTGCTTTTACACTTCCTACTGAATCTTGAGTATCTGCACCTTGTTCATTATCAGATTCGTTCGCTTTATCTTGAGCAAATTCCTTGCCGTCTTCAAACCCTTCGTCATAGGAATTTTGTTCACTAACATTGTTGTCCAATGAATCGATATAATTCCAAGTTATGATAAAACTAATCTCGTTTTCTCCAACTGTAATTGTTCCTAGACATGTTTCACCTGATTGATTTGCACCAAAAGATAGTGTCCAATCGGATTGTGAAGAGATTTCACTTCCTTGTCCATTGATATCGTTACAAGAAATTTTGTCGACCATTACCGATGTTGAAATAATAATTATGTCGCCCTCATGCATGGCTCCTAAAGAAATCATAGAGCCTTGACTTATGCTACCACCAGCGCCCGTAGTAGATTGGACTTGGGCTAATGCCTCAATAGTTGGCTCTTGAGCTATTACTTCGGTCTCTCGCACTGGAGAGGACATTGAATTTACACCTAGAGTTAGGGTATCTTCATGCCATGGAATTATGCTAGAACCCCATCTCCCGTCGAATGTGATTGCATACCATGCCTCATCTACTGGATTTACAGGATTATGAGTGAATTGTTGATTCGAGGCATTTGTAATGACTAACTCTTCGATGTTTTGAAGTGATTCAATTGCCCCTGTGGTGGAGCGCCAGATTCTTGCTGCGGCATTGGGTTCACCTGTTCTGTCCTCCCAACTTAAGGTGATTGAACCGTCTAAGTTTCTATCGATTCCTAAATTAGTTATCGAAGGCGCTGAAATTGTACTTTCGATAATTGGTCCTACTACTGGAGAAGAATCGGATAATGACAGAATCTCATTTCCTTCCTGGTCCTTTAAGGAAATTGCATACCACGATTGCTGGTGTTCACCGACTGGGATTTCTAAATTAAAAGAGGTTGTACTGGATTCGACTGTTGCCACCAACTGATTAGGGTCCAGCGCAAATAATTCTATTTCCGAACGATAGATGTTTATTGATAGATCAGAATCGGATAGTCCCTCGCCCCAATCAATAGTTGTAATATCGGTATCTGGATCGAAAGTGGCTTGTAATTCACCTAGGAAAATTGGCGCTTTGTTGTCTTCTTTTACCGGCTCAACGAGTGTATTACTCCCTAGGAACCTAGTATCCTCTGAAGTCTCAAACAATAAACTAACAGAATAGTAAATCTCTCTCTCAACTATATCCTCAGAGTGATTTATTTGGTAAGTTGTCGTTCCGGCAAGAATACTGCTACTAACGATTGTTTTGGCCATAGAATTCCAGTTTTCCCTAGTTGCGGGAGAGTCATGACTGTAAATCATGATTGAATGATTCATTGGAGTTTCGGATGGATAATCCCAAGATAATGTTGTCACATCGTCCTGATATATACCTGTCAAATTTTCTACTGCTAATATTAGCGATATATCTTCAACTACAGAATTGCTCATAACATAGGAATTTTGGAAATTGAGATAATATTCAAACACTGAATGATTGAAAGGTAAAGGGTAGTGTTCAATTTGAAAAGTTGCACCTGAACATTCGGCATTAGTCGTAGACTGTGTACAGAATTGTGTTTCTAAAGCCACTGTATCGACGGACGATGGCCATTCTCCATCTGCGTGTCTATTAATTGTAAATGTTGCAGTTTTTAGTTCATCTAGTAAGGTTGCATTGTTGGTTACCGGCATGGTAATGGTAAGTGTGGTCATTTCTGTGATATTATCAAATGATGCAGTAATAGATATTCCAGAGTTTTCGTCCAAGCCATCTGCAGTTGCAGTATTAGAGATGGGGACAATCGCAAAAAGAAGGATTGTGGTAAACAACAGAGCGCTGCGCATGGCCATTGAATATAGGCCGCATTGATGAGTGTTGCGTCAATCGAGGAATCCCATATCATCAAGGGTGTCCAAAGCAGATCCGAGGTCGGGTAATTCGCCCTCTGTCATATCAGAAACATGTACTGGCTCTGGTTCGGGAGTTGTGGGTTGTTCGGCTTCCCCATTCAGCCAACTCTGCCATTGTAATGTTCTTTCCTCGTCTCTTATTTTCATTGGTGCCCAAAGCCCACTTATGTCTAAATGTTGTAATGAGCGGATGGTGACGGCAAATCGATCTGCGTCGACTTCATCCATACGCATGAGTAATTCTTTCAAACGAGTGAGCACGGTTTCATCGCCATCAGCCCATAGCTTTGGAATAATCCCTCTCTCGTCTTGTGAGTATTCTTCTAAATAATCTCTAATTGAATAGACTAAATTTCTACGAACTATTTGCGAATGATGACCGCATAATTCGTTGATTCTATCCGCCCACATGTCCTTGTCTAAGTATCGTAAATCTCCAATTGTGGCACTAGCTGCGGCCAGAACGCTTTCATCTTCATCTTCGAGCATGCTGTTTAGCAATGGTATTGCATCGGTGGTTATTCTCCTGAATAATCTTGTTAGAATATCTGCCATCGCTCGCCTAATTAGTAACTCTTCTCTGGAATTGAGAATTCTAATGCATTCTAATCCGGAGTCTTTGTCGCCCTCAATTAATTTTGCAAGACATACAACAACTCTGCTTGAAACTTCGAGTGAAGGGTCGCTTGCTCTACGAATAAGGATTTCAGAAATTCCTAGTGGCTCAATCAGTTCTTTCCTTTCCAATAATAGCCTACACCATTCAACCAGTAATTTACGCCTTTCTTCGCCGCTATTTTCTAATTGTTTCATCAGCCATATTGCAGCCTCTGTACCTGCTTCGTGCGCAACTACAGAAGTTGTTCTGGGCACCATCCCGTGAGGGTTCCAATCTAAATTAGCATTGGACACATCGGGTTGGGTATGCCAGGTTCCCGGTCTTTCGGCCAGAGCAATAGATTCTACCAAATGATAGCCTTGGTGAACAGGTAGGCCGTGCGAAGCATCGCAAAGCCCGTTGATTAATACAACAGATAGCCACCAACGGTCAGGTGAAGGGTTTGAGTGATCTAATGCTTGAGCTAACCATTCGGTTGCGATTGCGAAGAGGAGCCTCTCTGTAAGGACATTGAGTCTTTTCAGTAGCCATCTTTCATGAATCTCGAATGGGTCATCTGACAAGTTCATCCGATGTGGAACTATCAAATCTACTACAATCGCCAGATGTCTGTCAAACATTCCTTTGTCGGCTTGGAGGAGGCCTAGTCCCATCTCGAGAACATCCTGTCTTTCTTTGGGATGGACTGGGGGGAAATCTGGGTCCGATTGTGGAGGGTGCGGCAATGGCCACGCCTCGGCCCCTTTCTCTAATGTGCGAGCCAATCTCTCGGCTAGTGCTTCGATTACTTTTTCTGACACTCTGCGTTTACTTTTCATTAATTCACCCCAGGTGGAGTTGCATGATTCCTAAGAACCCTGCCTCAAATATCTAATTCGATGTTAAGGTTCTGAATCAGTTCCTTGTATCGGTTTCGAATTGTAACTTCAGTCACACCAGCGACTTCGGCGACTTCGCGCTGGGTTCTGCGCTTACCACACAGAACACTTGCGATGTAAATGATAGATGCTGCAATTCCAGTAGGTCCTCGACCGCTAGTCAATTCCTTTTCTTGGGCTGCTTTAATCAGTTCGTGGGCTTTTGCTTCGACTTCTGCGTCTAAGCCTAATCCTGAACAGAATCTTGAAATGTAATCTTCAGGGCCTGTTGGCATAATCTTCATTTTCAATTCACGAACCATGAATCTGTAAGTTCGACCAATTTCTTTACGCCCGGTTCTACTTGCTTGACCGATTTCGTCTAGAGTTCTTGGAACTCCACACTGGCGGCATGCTGCGTACAGAGATGCTGCTGCAACTCCTTCGATAGAACGTCCTCTGATCAGTCTCTTTTCAACCGCTTTCTTGTAATTTACAGCTGCTGCTTCGCGAACAGACTTTGGAAGTTCTAGTCTACTAGCCATACGGTCTAGTTCTGCTAAAGCCATTGCGAGGTTCCTTTCGGTTGCATTCGAAACACGTGAACGCTTCTGCCACTTCCTCATTCGGTAGAATTGTGAACGGTATCTAGAGTTGATTGTCTTACCAGAGTAATCTTTGTTCTGCCAATCGATATCTGTCGACAAACCCTTGTCGTGAAGCATGACTGTCATTGGAGCACCGGTACGTGCGCGCTGGTCGCCTTGCTCTGGAGAGAATACTCTCCATTCAGCACCTTGATCGATTACATTGTCTTCAAGAACAAGCCCGCAATCGTCACAGACGACTTCGCCACGGGTCTCGTCACGGGTTAGTGCGCGACTTCCACAATCGCTACATTTTACGATATCTTCTACATGTTGGTTGTTTTCCATTTCCATCCCTCTGAGCGGCATTAGCAACTATCGCTTTACCGAATAATTATTCTCTTCGTTCGATAGGACTTACTTAAACTGTTTGGCGACACGGTTAATAGCAGATTTGGTGGAACAAGTCCTTAGTGTATTCTTTAGCGTCAATTAATTAGTCAGCATACATAATTAGGCTCATTTTTTAATATTCAGCCGAATTATTTTATTCAGTATTCAGAACAGGTTGACAGGGATAGTCTTTGTAAACATAATAAATTAATCAATCCGAACCCGTTATACATCACTGCCCCTTGAAAGGGAATGGGGGAGACGGATGACTGAGATTTGGCCACCAGAAGAAGTTACTCTAACTCCCGGCAAAAGGGTTCTATTCCTAACCAAAGATTTGGACTTGATTAAACGTCAGTTATATGATGGTTTAAACCTCAACATGAGAGATATATCTCCTGCTGATTTGTTGGATGACATAAATACCGATGTAATGACTCCTGCATGGGTCTGTTTTGATCACGACCCGGCAGAAATTGCAAAAAATGCATATGCAGGGTTGATACACGATGGAATGCGCGTTTTCAGTCAAAATGCACTAATCAATGGTGAGTTTGAGGTAATTGTTTCCGGGCAACGCAAAGGAACTGGCTCCTCTAGGGAAACTGCAGCACAGTGTGAGAGATGGGCAGGAATTAGAATTATTGTTGCCTCATCGTTTGCGCCAATCCATGAAAGAAATAATCTCAACCTAGGGCAACTAATGGGCAGTTACGAAATGCTTCAAAGGCTCCAAGATGGAGAATCTATCTCACTTACTGAATTTACTTCACAATACGACCCTGTAACTAAATTAATTTTGGAAAATGGCGGGTTATTCCCCTTTGCATCGAAATTGAAGAGCGGGGAAATTACGCTTCCTGCACTGAATACGCCAAATTGCCCTATGACTATGGCAGAGAAGATTATTGCTCGTAATTTAGTCGGCCAGCCTCAAGGTCAATGCGTGAAACCAAATGACCCAGTAATAGCTCAAGTTCAAGGAGGATACAGTCATGAGTTCACGACCGCTCAGGTCCATACCTTCTCTAGGACAATGAATATGGAACGGATTATTCACTCTGCCAAACCCTGGCAAATTCGCAGTTTTCGAAGACCATCTGCTGTATGCTGCGCATAATCCCAAAGTTCGTACCGCACATGGAAAAGGTCCAAACTTTGACGGGACTTGCAAGTTGCAATTCCAGGAAGCACACTGGCGTCCGAGATTACTCTGCTAAGGATGGGGTCTCGCCCGGGTATTTGTCACCAAGTTGCCCGGGAGGAGTTCATAGAAATTGGGGATTTCATACAAGCGACCGATTCACACACATGCATGGGTGGTGCGTCGAATGCCCTGACCTACGGAGTCGGAGCAACTGAATACGCCAGCCTTATTTACTCAGGATTCACATTCGTAAAAGTACCTGAATCGATTAGATTCGACCTCTTTGGAACTTTGATGGATGGATGTACTGCCAAGGATGTAATTTTGTATATTCTATCGGACCATGCTCGTGAAGAATTAACCCTAAACCGCTCAATGGAGTTTGGAGGAGAGGGTCTTCTTTCACTATCCATTGACGAAAGAGCAACACTCTGTAATATGGCTACCGAGTGTAGCGGCCGAACTGGAATATGTGAGCCGGATGATGCCCTGTATGAGTGGATGGAGAAGTCACAAGGAATGGACCGCTCTCGTATGATAGAGATGGCGGTAGTGCCGGACTCTGGAGCCAAATATGACGGCGGAGTCCACGTCAATAGACCTCTCAAAAATCGTCCCTATGGTCGCCCACCCCGGCAACCCAGACGAAGGAGTACCGTCCGACCCGACCAATGGCGCAAATATTTCCGACATCGGGCAGGTAGACTATCGACATCGCGTATGGCGGCTCGTGTACCGCAGGTAAAGAGGACGATGTGGCGTACTATGCAATGGTCTGCGACTGCCGCAGAAAAGAGCAGGCTTGGCCGTAAAGGAAGGCGTTGATTTTTACATCCAATATGGAAGTGGACAGGTGAAGGATTTGGCCGTCTCGAAAGGGCTGGCACGACCTGTTCCAACGCGTCGGAGTCAACCTAATCGACCCGGGCTGTGGGGCTTGTATTGGAGCGGGTCCTGGCGTATCCATTACGCCCGAACAGGTCACCGTCTCCGCCATTAACCGGAATTTTCAAGGGCGATCTGGCCCCGGTAAGTTGTATCTTGCCAGCCCGCTTACGGTTGCAACAAGTGCCTTTACTGGATACATTACATCTTGGAAAAAAGGGTTTTTTGACTGAAGTGGTATTGTGTCAGAACGCGGTATGGCTGCCCTTGGTATAGGTGGTGTAATCGGAGGTATTGCACTAACTGTCTACCTCACTCAAACCCTACTATCGCCATTAGTGGAAAAGGCAAATTGGTTTCCCGAAAATGGCTGGGTTGGTATTCTGGCTTGGCTATTACTGTACGTTATTCTAGCCCTCCTTGTGGCTCCAGCAAGCCTTCACAAATTTATCTCAGGGGTTCTGTTTGGGTTCTGGCTGGGATGGGTGATTGCTTTCATAGGCGCTTGCCTAGGCGCCATTTTACCATTCTGGTTAACAAAGAAATATCTGTATGACCGGGTTGGTAAAAAGATGAATGACAAGCCAACCCTAAATGCCCTTAAGAAAGCCGTAAGTGAAGATGGCTTGAGGTGTGTTTTACTAACTCGCGTTAGTTTAGTAGTCCCATATGCTGTACTAAATTATGGATATGGGCTAACAGATGTTAGTTGGAGGGACTACTTGGTTGGAAATATTGGGATGATTGTACCCGGTGCACTTTATGCATACTGGGGGTCCAAAGCAGCCGATCTTTCTATTGCTATGGATGAAGGTAGAGATTGGACATATTGGGCGGCTATTTCCCTCTCGATTCTTCTCACAGTGTGGATAATTATCTACTTGCGTCGAATCACTCTTGCTCATATTGCGCTTGACTCACCAAATTGAACGCTATCATTCAAGAACCTTGGGCGATGGGCTTAGGTCGCTCAAGGCCCGAAGTCATTAGGACTGAGGAGAACCGATGGGTGGAGTGAGACCTGTGTCCGGCATTGCAGAAAAGATGGCAAGCAATCAGAAACAAATCGCAATTTCTGAATTTTTTGAGAAGAATAAACACTTCCTCGGGTTTGATTCTTTACCGCGTTCAATAATTACTGCTGTGAAAGAAGCGGTTGATAATTCACTAGATGCTTGTGAAGAGGCAAGGATCCTACCTAATATCTCTGTAAAAATTTCAAAGGTGGATACTAAAAGGGATATTCTGGAATTGACCACTGAAGATAATGGCCCCGGAATTCCTCAAAAGAGTATAGAGAAGGTGTTTGGCCAGCTTTTATTCGGTTCAAGATTCCACGCAATACGTCAAAGCCGTGGCCAGCAAGGAATAGGAATTACGGGCGTCGTGATGTATTCACAACTAACCACTGGTAAAGCCAACTCATGTATTATCAAAAATCGCAGGAGAGCCAACTGCCGTCAGTGTAAACATTGGTTTAGATACACGTAAGAACAAGGCGGTCAAGAGTGAACAAACTCGTATTATTTGGGAAAATGACGACCTTACTCTGAAAGAGCATGGCGTTAGAGTGACAAATAAAATGAAGGGCAAATATCAACGCGGGCGTCAATCTGTTTTCCAATATCTTCGCATGACAAGCATCGTTAACCCTCATGCAGAAATCACATTTACCGACCCGGACGGAGAAACGTTCCATTGGCCAAGAGTTACTGAGAGGTTACCAACCAAGGTCGATGCGATTAAACCACACCCGCATGGAATTGAACTTGGTCAGTTACAAAGAATGTGTAGAGAAACAAGTGATTCGCGATTATCGGTATTTCTTCGCCAGAACTTTTCAGGAGTCTCGATGAGAGCTGCAAAAGAATTGTGTGAGGCTGCAGAACTAGATGTCTCAACAAAACCAAAGTCGATGAAACCCGATGATATTCGGGCCCTATTAGAGGCGTTTCAGGGTGAAAGGCCAGTTAATGGAAAAACCGTAAAATTGCTTAGCCCTCCGACCAATTGTCTTTCGCCTATTGAAGAGATGTTAATCAAAAAGGGACTATCGAAAACAATTGATTCAAAATTCATTTCAACCATGACACGCGCACCTTCTGTAAGTCACGGTAATCCGTTCCAGGTTGAAGTTGGACTGATTTTTGGTGAAGGTATGGCTGCCGATAAACCGGTAGAGATTCTTCGATTTGCTAATCGTGTTCCGCTGATGTATCAACAGGGAGGTTGTTTGTTAACAAAAGCAATTGAAAGTGTTGATTGGAGACAATATGGGCTGGACCAAGCGGGTGGAAGGGGCCTTCCGAAAGGACCTGCTGCGATGCTTGTTCATCTAGCAAGTACCAATGTTCAATTTACATCCGAAGCGAAAGAAGCGCTTTCGGATAATGAGATTGTATTCGAAGAAACCCGCAAGGCTATGCTAGAAATGGGCAGAGGACTAAGAAAGCATCTTGAGAAGAAGAAGAAGATGGCAAAGACTCGTGAAAAATTCGAACTCATTAACGATATTCTACCGGCGATTGCAGAGAAATCTGCATCCATTCTTCAAAGACCAATCCCTGATTTGGCTGGTTCTATTACCAAGATTATGAGCGCCGTAATCTGTAATGAAAGCACTACCTGGAACAAAGAAACTAAGCAAACTGATGTTTCGATTATGCTCTTCAATTACACCTCTAGGGCTAGAAGCTATTCCATATTAGTTAATTGGCCTGAAAAGTCTGAGGCTGAAATGGTAGGCAATGAACGTGGTGGTCGTAAAGAAGCCATGGGGATTTGGGGTTGGAAGATTGAAACTCTCGAGCCCGGTGAGAATGCGACCATCGAATATTCTCTTGCAAACTTGGAGAAAGGCGATTGGACTGAAACCGAAGTGTTTTTCAGAGGAAGTCAAGATGTCATTGGGGCAACTAAACTCGATGAAAAGATACTGGAAGAAATTCGAAGACAAGAAGAAATCCTCGAACAAGCCGGGCTTCCAATGCCTGAAGGTGAAGAGGTTGAGTCTTCGTTTGAACCTGGTGTGGTAGAAGGCGATACTGGCCAAACAACTCTTTTTGGAGGTGATGTCTGATGGCACGAGTAAATGACCCGGAACTAACAAAGCAACGCCTGAATTTGGTTGTAGAAGAGATGTATGATCGAATTGTAAAAGGGGAGCCACCTACTATGACTCTACCAGTTCGTACAAAGAACAATATTGCTTTTGACAAAAAACTTGGCGTTTACAAATATGGTAAAAAACGTTCAACTCGGGATGCTACAAGTCTTGGTTCTGCAAAAAACCTCCTTCGCGCATTGCACGTAGTTGAGTTCATAGAACAAATGATAGAGGCCGGTAAATCATCTACTCTGAGAGAAATGTACTATATTTCTGAAGGATGGGGATTAGGGAAGTTCGGTGGCCAAAATGAATCGAATAATTTGGCTGAAGACCTCGAGGTAGTCACCTCTTGTCTAAGAGAGGATTTCAAGCTAAGACCTGAAGAGGACGGTGCACGAATGATTGGCAACGTCACCATAATGGAGATGAATAGACGTGGCCAATGGATGACCATTAATGCACGAGACGATGTAGGGGATTCTGGATATGGATTACCATACAATGTTGAAATTGAGAAGATTCAGTTGAAGGAACATGATGTCAAATTCTTGATGGCGATTGAGACTGGTGGAATGTTTGACAGATTGGTAGAGAATGGTTTTGATGAAGAATATAATTGTGGATTAATACACCTAAAGGGACAGCCTGCTAGGTCGACTCGTAGAATTATGAAACGTATGAATGAAGAATGGGATTTACCTATTGTAGTATTCCTCGACGGTGATCCGTGGTCTTTCCGAATCTTTGCATCTATTGCTTATGGTGCGATTAAAACCGCACATATTTCTGAATATTTGGCTACGCCTTCAGCATCATATCTTGGAATAACATCTGATGATATTCTTGCATATGACCTGCCTTCAGACGACCTTTCAAAGAAAGATATTGAAGCCTTGAATGCCGAATTAACAGACCCAAGGTTCGCCGATGGATGGTGGCAAGATCAAATCAATATGATGCTTGAAATAGGAAAGAAGGCGGAACAGCAATCTCTAGCAAAATATGGTTTAGATTTCGTAACCGACACTTATCTTCCTGAAAAAATAGAAGAAATGGGTCTTTCTTGAGCCGCTTGGTTGAAGTTGAGTGCCCCCCTAGGCGCTCTCATGCAACCCGCCACTTCATCGTCGCCTTGGCCAAAGCGGATTCTGATTGCAGGGGTTGCGCTTGCACTTTTGGGCTCGCTTTCACTGGTCTTATCGCAAGACCACTTGGAAGGATTCTATGACCCGAGAGTTACTAAGGAGCATACTGCAGAGTATGGAGAAGTAAATGTAATCACTCTTGGGCCAGGATGTTGGGTTGTCAATGTTGAAGGTAGCGATAGTGATTATGACGTTTCATTCAACTATATCGTAAACGATACTGCGGGGGGGGCTGTTTCTGAAGATTGTAAAACGGACTTCCAAGCATCGGCGGATGTTGATTTTGATACTGTAGCAAAACTCGATGTTGATGAGACGTCTGAAATCTTGGTTACAATATCTTGTAAATCGGATGGAGATTGTGAGAAGCCGTTGTTATTCACCGATGGGGGGGCGATTGTTAGCAAAATGCTATCAGATCCAAATGTCTTGATTACTGGGGGGCTGTGCTGTGTTGGATTCATCTTAGTTCCGTTGGGCTGGTTACTAATCTCAATCAACAGAGGAAGAGAGAATCGGGTTCATATTTCACAAAATCAAATTGTAACTTCAATGACTCCTCTGGATGATAGTTTACCACAAAATAAGGAAATTCTCACTACGGATGAATTGTATCAATTAGTTCGTGGAGAAGTTCCTGTATCCGGAGAGAAGGGGGGCGATGTCCCTAGTCCATTTACTAGTGCAGATACAAGAATCAGTAAGCCCACTACCTCAAAAGTTGGTGGATCCGTCAACAAAGCGAGCGCGCACACGCCAGAAAACCTGCCAACTGATAACGAGTGGAAGAACTGGGATGAGGCTTGAGCGCTCTTCCGACGAGTTCATAGGTAACCGTTGGTAGGTAACCAATGGTTGTGAAGTCATGGCTAACCTCGATGAGGCTCTCGCTATTCTACAAAATAAGGCTCGTAGGTCTATCCTAGAGCGATTGGTTAGAGAACCTCATTACCCCTTACAACTAGCCAACCAAATTGGTATTTCACAGCAGGCTGTGATGAAGCATCTCAAGTTACTAGAAGAAGCTGGCTTTGTTGTAAAAATGAAGGCTGCTAGCAACAAAGGCGGTCCTCCTAAGAATATCTATTCGGTTCAACAAGCCATCTCAATTCGTATAGATCTAGGCCCAGACCTATTCCAGTGTAATCAACGAATTCTACCGGCGGGGGGGCCGTTAAAACTCTCAAATAAGTTAAGTGGAAATGTTGTCAAGGTGGCGGAATTAGTTAGTGGCCGTAAGAAAATTGGTGTTGGCGAAGGTGCTCACCACCTATCTGCGATTTCTGAAGCGATAGAGCGGATTGATGCTGAACGTGATGCTTTGATAGCTCTGCATCAGCAAATAAAGCAGAGGGTTTCAACAACTGTTGATTCAGATTTCGATTCTTACGAACAACGGTTAATGGTTCATAATATTCTTGAAGCGCCTCGTTCAAACTTTAATTTCAAAGAATTCGCAAAGGAATTGCAATTGGGAGCTGAAGCAAGTGAACGACTAATGGACGAGGTACGGACAAGGATGGTTCGTCAATTAGCAGAGCGTTCGGGTCAATTTATTGCTGCTTCGCAAACAGTAGAACTACCTTGGTGGGCAGCATTAGGCATCGACCCCACAAAGAAGTGAGGCCAATGCCTTTACTCTAGATTTCTCTAGCTCAACTTTCATCTTCTAAGACTGAAATCAAACTGCTCTGTTCTGCTAAGCGGTTCTTGACATCTGCTCTTCTTCCGCGGCCTACAAGGTATAGAACACCGAATAGTGAGAAGGTTAGAATCAGCACACCGAATGGAAGTGCCCATTCGCTGACTATCTCTCCCGCTACATCAAGCATTGGAGACTCACTGGAGAGTTCTTCGTTGATACGGAAGATGTTGTCTGATTCGCTCACTTCTACGATATTGTTTGATGGGTCAACTACGACAACTACGTCATGTGAACCAGCTGAAACCGGATACAATAGATACAGTTCAATCTCTTGTGCATCTTCACTCGCATCTGGAGCGAGTAGAGCGCCTATTGTTTGACGGCTCACGATAGAACCTTCTGGACATCCATTCTTTTTGATATCCTTTAGAACATCGCTATTTGCATCACTAAATTCACAAAGTACAACTTCGATATTTGTGGCGTGTACGTTACCTGTATTCTGTAGAACTACACGAACTGGAATTGTCTTGTCTACATCATTACTAGTCTCTGAAACTGATACTTCAGAAACCACCAGGTTAGGGGCACGAAGGCGAAGTGTAACGATAAACTCGTTAGAATCTAGCATTTCGCCAGTCCATTCCGGACTGTCGTCATGGTCTCCGTCGTTCTCCATATCGCCTGCTGCGCTGGTAACCTTTAGACCAATGTAGCGAGTATCAAGTTTTGCACCAGTAGCGATGTGCACTGTAGCGATCATTGTGTGGGTGGAGTATGGTTCCATCTCCGGCAGAGTCCACTGGTCGATGTCGCTCATGTATACACATAACTCAACAGGGAACTTCTCTGCTGTGGAGGTTGTAACAATACACTCGGTTTCGACAATTAGGTCGCTTCCTACGTAGTTAACCATCTTCCAATCTACGCTCCATTCTGACAGAGCACCCATTCCTGGCAAAGTATTCCAAATGATACTGCCTGTCGAGCCATCCTTAGAGGAGGTGTGGTTGTGAAGAGATGGCGTGTCAGGGACGTTTCCGGCGTTAGTGATATTCACTACAAACTCTACGATTCTTCCCGGGGCGCTTGTCTTAACATCGTTATCGATGCTAGAGTCCATGGATATTTGCATATCATAGAATTCGTTCACGGTTATTTGGAACATTATCTCGTCCCTTAGGCGGGTTCTGTGGCCAAGTTCATCGACATAGTCTTCTTCACTGAATGTCTGTATTACTACAGTATAGTCTCCAGCTGGGACCTGATTAGGGACATTTATTGTCAAGTCGATGGTTTGAGATGTGTCACGGGACAATTCTATTAACAGGCTTCTAGGAATGTCAATATCCCATAATACGTCAATTCCGGAGGAGTCGTAAACTCTGCCTAGGCGCAAATCGTACCTATCTGGTCCATTTCCAGTGTTTGTTACCGTAGTTGGAATAATCCAAGTTTCTCCCGGATTGGATGAAAAATCTGTAGATTCCGCATTTGCTTCTAAGGCGAATACGTGGATAACATTGGTTGACAATATTACTGAATCTGCAACGCGCGGATAGCCTTCTAGGTGGGCTTTAACAGTTACAGCTGGCCCTAATCCTGCGTTCGCATTAGTTGGGGCACATACCAATACTCCCACGGTGTAAGTGGTTTCTATCGGCCATAATCTTGGACTGTATTGGTCAGATGGATCTCTTTGGCCTGGGGCGTTATCGAAATCTAGTTCTACTGTCCAATGGTCTTGTCTCCAAGTAGGTAAGTCTACTTCATCCGGCTTAACTTCTGGAGCACCCGGGGTTGTGAAAACAAGGTAGCCAGGTTCGTAGTTCTTGATTACATTGATATCATACTCTGCGCATGCCCCTGGTAAGATAATTTCACTGGTGTCAAATATTTCGAAGGCGATATTTCCAATCGAACGAATCGAGACGTTTATCCACAATTCAAGTACATCGTATGTGCCCTTTTCTAATGACACCTGGTCTTCCCCTAATGACCAACCTTTGACAAACACTGGGTTTGTTCCAGGGATTTGATCGATAGGCACAGAGATTTCTAGGTTCTTTGTTACAGACTGCCCTGGGTCGAGAGAAACTTCCATTGGGAAATCTACAACCCAACCGAATGGGAGATACCAATCTTGTTGCCCTTCGATACTATTTGGGTCAGGGAACGCGTATGAATCGTAAACGTTTCCAGTATTGGTAATTGTAATAGAGAAAATTGCTGTTTGGCCCTGCTCAACATCAGCCATACGATGGCTGGTATCCAGGTCGATTCCATGAACTACGTCCATCAATGTCAAAGTAATCCTTTCAGAACGAATTGCTGGGTCTTTGAGCGAGATTGCTGAAACCACGATTTCTGCTAATTGATCTCCATCCGCTTGATAAATTGAAGGGGCCTTTACCCTCAGATACATTCGTGCCATTTCGCCACCTTCCAAGAATATCGGAGTGTCTGGGAATATTGCCGTGTGGTTATTTGAGAAGTATAGATTAGCCCCCCAATTCTCTGGCATTCCTGTTATATTCAAGTTATATGTATCTGAAACCAAATCTTTCGGACCAGGTGTGGTATTGTTAATTGTGAGGTTGTAAATTGTCTGCTCGCCTGGCTCAATAACGTGGTAATACGTTTCTCCTTCATCGAATTCGACATCAACTTGTCCAGTCAATACATGCGAGTAACAAATGGTCCAAGGCCCACCATTGCTCTCATCAGAACACTTGTTGGTATCCGACCAAGCGATATGCGCCCCGCTTCCAAGGTCATTGGCGAATGCAGGAGGTTGTCCTAAAGTCGGTTTTGATAATTGGTTAGGGCCGAGTTTGAATGATGACCACGAGGTTACGGCGGTTGAATTCCAAGCATCCAATGCAGTTTCACCGGGTCCGGTGTTTTCTGTAGAGTTCAGCCTAGTGTAACGAATTTCTTCACCTGCACTAGCATTACCGAAATCTAGCCAAGCTATGTGGACGTTGTTTTGAGGGTCGGTTAGAATTGCAGGATATGCAGAATTCTGGCTGCTACCTTGTGGCATCTGTTGCCATCCTTCAACTTCAGAGATTGGAGTGTCCTCTATTCGCTTGATTGCGTAGGTGGATAGTCCATCAGGGACGCCGTCCCATTCTCCTGCACCTTGTAGACGTAGTTTTGTGTAGTACACTTCGTATGGAACATTCTTTTCGAATCCATAATCTCTGCCGTCCATCCAAGCAATGTGTGTGTTACTGCTGCTGTCAACGCTGATTGAAGGGTGGAAGGAAAATGCATCGTCAATTGTAACTCTAGTGTCGTTAACTACTACAAGGTGTCCTTCGCTTCCACGGCCAGTATCTTCAACATAGCTGTTACCCGCTGTGGTGTGACCAGGGTTTCCAGGAATCCATTGAGGGTCGTTATCCATCTTACCGTATGGGTCTAGGACTGTCATGAAAATTTCACGAGAGTTATTGGTTGAAATGTAAACCATTGCTTCGACTAGTAGTTGCATTTGGCTCGCTCCGCCAGTTCCAGAAGGGAACTCGTAAGCTTGTCCGCCTGCGTCTGTTGTGCGCACTGAGTTTCCAGGGCAGTTTCTAGTTGCGGTAGATACCACTCCGTTAGGGCATTGGACTAAATCACGCATATGGGATTCAATGTTACCTGCACCGCCATAGGACTGGCCGTACAGACCAACTGGGACTACACCTGCATTGAGACAATTGTCGTGGGCTTCGTTAATCGAAGTTGTATCATCTGCTTGCTGACTTGGATCTCCATCTTTTGGACCTTCGTCAGAAATTGGAAGAACTATCTTGGTTGCGTTAGGGTTCCAATGATGGTCGGAAGAAGTAGGTGGGTTCCCTGGGACGTTACCGATTGTATCTTTCCAAGAAAGACAGGCCCAGTTAGAACCTGGTCCCCAGTCTTCACCAGATGGGCCAGAGTATACGGCTCCGTTGTATACGGTTGCAGGTAGAGTTCTTAGCCCGCCAGAATCATCGTTTGGTTGAAGTCCAAGAGGGGTGTTACGAGGCCCTGAGTTCTGATTATGTGTTGCGCAGTTTCCTGAGCTTGCAGCTCCAGGAAGTGAGGTTCCGAGACCGTAAATTGTTTCGTAAACGGTCATGTTACCTTCTTCGAGCATTGGTTTTATTCCTCTGAAACTGCCACCGGATGCGAAGTTACCACCATAGATAACTGTGCACACATCAGCCCATTCTGAGTACATGGAACCTGATGTATCGACTACGAATACAAGTTCTACTTTGCCTCCACGTGTATCATCCCACGCTATCTGAACATAGTCGTTAGCGTCTACTACGATATCAGGGTGGCCTTTGTGCCCAATAATAGGAGTTAGGAGTGTTTCATCGAAGAGGACAATTACATTTTGTAAGTCGTAATCTGGCTCGAGCATCTTATAGTAAATCTGTGGTTGTTGGAAGAACATGTCTAGGGAGTCGTAGTTATCTTGCCACACGATGTGGATGTTCCCCTTGCTGTCAACGTCTATTGCTGGCCAGTCACGGTCGTTGATGTGCTGGGCGATGATGTAGTCGTCGATTACAGTTAGAGTACTGTCATCAGAAATAGTGCCGTCCATTGCGGTTTCAAAAGGATGTAAAGCGGTGTACATGATTTTGTGCTGTCCAGAATGATCAGCCCAAGTAATGTGAACAATGTTGTCCTCATCAATTACCATGTCGGGATGGTATATTTTGTGAAGCCCAGCACCTGTGACTTGGGTGGCGTCGATTAGAGTGTCGCCACGTGGTGAAATCATCGAGTAGTAAAGGTGCTGATTGGAGCGACTCCAAACAACGTGAACGTTACCTTCGGAGTCTGAAGCAACAGCCGACATACGGTCGGAAGAGCCGCCGCCATCGACGACTTGTATTGCTTCTGTGATAACAACTTGAGTTGCTGCAACGGGTGCTGCTACTAATATTGCTGATAATGTTGAAAGCAGCATTATTGCTGCAAGGCTGATTGACTTCATTTTCTGTCCCATGTAAACACCTTCTAACGACAATTTAACGTCACATTACTCCTACTTAACCGCGTCCCCCTCGGGTCATAGTAGCGATTTGAAAAAATAGGACTCATTATATCCAGTCAGAAGGATCAAACCCTTCGCCAAAGGACATGGAGTCGTCCGTATGTATCTCTTCTCGTTGGGATGATTCAGAAGGCCCTGGTTGTGATTTAGATTCTTTTCGATTTCGCCAATCATCTACAGGGCCAGGCTTACCCGAACCTATTCCAAAGGCGAACTTTATTTCGTGGATAATCCCGAGTTTCGCAAGCCAAAGCCGGCGAAGATTCTGCATCATCTCATTCTTTGTTAATCCGTCAAACCAAACTGGCTCGCTGACATTGAAAGCTTGAAGTGGGCCTGGGCGCTTATTTCCAGAATGGCCGAGGTGAATCCCCCAGTCTACTCCTGACGATATTAGTTGCATTCTGCATTCGTGAATCCATGATTTCCACTCTTCATCGTCTGATTTCATTAAGTCGGACATTGTTTTTTGTTGTCCTGCATCGACTCTTGTCATTGAAGATATAGCCAAGAGGTCTCTATCCTTCGGAATAATAATTGCAAACATGTGCCCATTTTTACCTTGAGGGTATTTTACCAGCAGATGAAGATGGGCTCGCTTGTCTTCTTGTTCGCGGATTTCTATTCTTTCGCTGGCGAGCCATGAACGCACCAGCCCCTCTACATCTGCGGGCGACATATTGCAGCCGAGACACCCAACTAACTTGAACCGTTCAGTTTAGTAAGTCACGTAGTTTTACCAAATCTTCGCTAACTTTGGAATTATATTTTCTGCGTCTAAGCCATCTCCCTAAATCAGAAACCGGGTCCCAGCCTTTTGAAAATGCAACCGCTGATAGCCAAAATGTAAAGATTAGGCCTAGCCATAACAAAATCACAGAAAGAGTCTGTAACCAAATTGCTTCACCGATGAATGTCATCCAATCAAAATCAAATTGAGAATTTAATTCTGAACTAAAGACGGCGGATAATATTGTAAGAATTGTTGCTAGAGTTGGCCACCACAAAAGTGAACCAAACATGCCGAATAAAAAGTGATAGGAAGTCCTAGCATCAAGACCTTCGTCGGTCTTATCTCCAAGCAACCTACCCCCTGCTATTTGTGGCCCCATTCCAACTATTATTGTTGGAAGAAGGGCTAGCATTGGAATTAATTTTACTAAATTTCCAAAGGTTCCCGTGGCCGATGCCCCTCTCAGGCCATCGCTGTTTGGATTAATATCACGCCCATCTAATTTCATTTCGTTTAGTGCGTCTCCAATCCTAGTGGCAACATCTTTTACTTCTTGGGGTGCTGGTTTAGACTTTAATTTTCTAACAGCAAGAACCTCTTCTCTCCAAGTCAATACAGGTAGCTTATCTATTCGGTTTTGAACGTGAGCGATAACTCCGTCGCGGAAAACTTCGCTGTATGTATCACGATTTGGAGTTAAAGGAGATAGAACCTTTTCCAGTTTATCCCGGAGAGGAATTACAATTTCTGATGGTGGCTCCATCCATTCGCCATTAGCTAGTGCTTGGACCAAATCATCTGGCAACTCTTCTCTTGGAAGTTCGATAGGGTCGCCATATTCAACCCAGCAATCCGTTCTGAAAAGGTGTCTTGTTCTGAAATGAAGCCCTGTTGGTATCAAAACCGGTGTGGGTGCGTCCGTAGCCTTAGCGTGGGCTGCTGCTGCTAACACTGTTCTAAACGGGCCTGTTTTGATTCGAATAAGGTGGCTTTCAGAATGGCTGGTTCCTTCAGGGAATAAGGCACAACCAAAACCATGCGAAATCCCTGTTGCTAAGTTTAGTAGCGAACGCCCATTCAGAGAAACCGCTTCTTCCTCAGAGCAGCCTCCGCGCAATAATTCCGCCTTTCTCACCACCGGTTGGACTGCGAACTTACGAGCCCAGAACCCTAGAATTGGTCGTGTGACCAAGTCGTGCCTACCGCCAACAACAAACATCTTTGGATGGGACAGGAATATCGAAATCGGATCTAATAATCCGTTTGTGTGCCATGCGGAGCACATGCTTCCTCTGTCCAGAGGTATTTTTTCAACCCCTGATACCTCATATGTGCGGAATACATTTTTTTGTGTTCTCCTCAAACAAAAATAACCCAATTCCATAAAAAAAGGTGACCCGGGGTAGTTTTTGTCGAATTTTGGCAACGGCGTATTCACTAACTTTTCATAATCCATTTTAGTTGCTGATGATGATAAAACAGGTAATAATTCTCCATTATGGTCTCTTGCGCCATCTTCTCCGCCTTTCATTTTAACGCCCCCGTTATGTTATCGCACAGAACTGCTAATGCCGAAAAATCAGGAGGGTTTGCAGGATTTGCATTTGGAAACATTGCGGGAAGTGCCTTGCCTCCATCCCCCTCTATTCTCGGAATTACATGTATGTGTAAATGTGGAACCTCTTGACCTGCCATTGGCCCATCATGAACTACAATCGTGAAATCATTTGTTTCAAAATATATTGAAAGGAGGGATTGTACTTCCTTAACTCCATCAAATAAATCCGCTAATTCGGATTTAGAAAGTCCGGCTATTCTCTGAACCGGTTTTACTGGCACAACCAAGGTGTGTCCTTCAGAACGAGGATAGACATCTAAGAAGGCGCCCCAGTTTTCCCCCCTTGCTACAAAATTACCCGGGATAACTCCGGATAGAATTTTTTGGAACAGGGTTGACTCTGCCATGGTTATTGCAAGAGTAGCCCCCTCAAAGTATTGAGGGAGGATTTAGACTTAGGCCTCGGGGGAAAGGACCCATGTTCCTGAGCCCCCTTTACGAATTGCAAGAGTCGATGTTATTCCGTTTTTGTCGACCAATGTGTGGTGGATTTGTTCTGAGTCTGTCTCTGTGTAGTCGGTTCGCTGATGCGTGCCTCTGCTCTCTGTTCGGGAAATTGCACATTGTATAGTGGATTTGGAAAGCCTGATTGCTGCTTTCAGCCTTAGGGATTCCAGTAAATTGGTATTGAATAACAGTGTGTTATCATCAATATGAATCTTATCTGCTGCACTCTCAAGAGTTTCTAATTCCCTAACTGCTGATTGCAGTCCTGCCTCGTTTCGTGAAGAGCCGGCTTTTGAATTCATTATCTCTGAAAGTTTTGAGAAGATTGCTCCTGTTCTCTGAACTGGACCTTCCTCTACCCCTGCCATTTCGAAATCTAGGTCGGCTTCAGCCGAACCGAGTTGTACTTCGAGTGCTGAACGTCCAGTGAATGATACCTTAGCAGCATGCTGCGCTGCGTGTTCTCCAGCAGCTGAGCCTCCGGCCAAAGCATCGAGTAATCTGTTTCCTGCAACCATTCCTGCGCCATGAACTCCTGAACACGCTGCATCTCCTGCTGCATAAAGTCCAGTAAACCAACGTGACCACTTTCCAGAAATTGCTCTGCCAAATTCATCGGTAGTAATTCCACCTAATGTGGTTGATACCTGGGTGCTGAGAGGAATTGTCTGCTTGGACATATTTATTCCAAGCCTTGTCGATAACAGTTCTGAGGTTTGAGACCACCAAAGGCTGGCTTCTCCCAAATTTCTAGCATCCAATACAGTGCCTTCTTGACCGATAGCATTTGCAAGAGTTGTTGTATCTGCGAATTCTTCGACTTCTAGAGGGTCGCCATTAGGGTGGTGCAATGTTGCACCATCTGCAAGCATTCCGATTGGTAAAACTACATTTGTCCCGCTTACGGCTAAGGGTGCCCATGCTACGAACTCCAGATCTCTTACCGCAAGGCCTGTTCGCATTGCTAGATCCAATCCAAGTCCAACCGAGGCCCCATTCCAAGCACCTTCGTAGCCTCCATCGGCGATAATAACACACTTGGCTTGGAGTGCATTGATTTGGCCTGTGGTCATATCAAGAGAAATTAGTCCGTGAACTGCTTGGTTGGTGTGGGCCAGTTGTAAGGGTACTTGGTCTCCTCGCCTAGCGACACCGTGCTTCATACACTGCTCTTCTAGTACTTGCTGAGTTTCACGAATCATAGCATCTCCAGCGCCAGCCAAACGAGGAAGGCTGTGACCTGCTGCTCGACTAACAAACGGGACTCCATCGGAATCTCTTCGGAAAATTACTCCCCATCTTTCTAGAAGATCTACTTGCCGGGTGGCTTGTGAAACACGACTTGTGACTATATCTTGGTCGCAAAGAAACTCTCCAGTACGAATTGTATCGTCTCTGTGAGATTTTGTTGTGTTCTCCTTCAGCGGCGCTGCGATACCATCGCTTGCTGTCGAGCATCCCGACCCAAGACTGTCTGCTGACATCATCAAAGTGGTTGCTCCGGCTTTAGCAGAACTGGCTGCTGCACGGAGTGCTGCTGGTCCGTCTCCGATTACTATGATGTCCCATGCTTCCAAGTGCGTGACCTCCAGTAAAGTAAGCGAGGAGAGTGCAAGCCATAAGGAACGCGCTTAAAATATCACGAGGCTTGTGAAGTAATATCGAATATTGGTAATGCCGACTCTCCCTTTAATCGGGCTTTCAGCATTCGCTTTAGTCGCTGCTGAGACAGGTTGCTTTCTCCAGCTATTACTTCGGTTCTAATAATTCTAGAACCCAATATTGTATCGTCATCGTCTCGTAAAATGACCTGTACATTCCGTTTACCTTTTATCCCCGACTTCCAAGCCACTCCTATCCACAAAATTACGCCCTTTTCAAGATATTTTGGCATCCAATCTAATGCATCCTCGATAAGAGGGTCCGTGATTTTGACAGCCCCGTTTGGGCCAGGGCATGAACTTAATTCAAATCGGTGGACCTGGCTTTCCGGCATTCCCCCTGGTGCTATCACTTCGACACGCAGGTGTCTATCGCTAGCGGTTTGGTTGTTTAGGGCGATAAACAGGTGTCCTGTGCCATTATCGCAACTCGATGCAAGGGCTAAATCCATTCTCCAATCATCCTTAGTGATTATCGCAGAGCCGGAAAGTAAGTCGTTTTGAAGCCGGTCCAATAAATCAAAAACTTCGCCCTGCCAGGCCCTAGCGTGTTCTATTAATCTCTGAAGCCTGATCCAGTTGAATTGGGTATCTTCATCGAGCAATAGGTCTTTTATTGCCAGAGGCCTGATGAATTCTTTCAATTCATTCAAGGTTTCTTCGTCACTGAGATTGCCACGGCTATTCAGGTGCAATAAGTACAAGATTCGTTCTCTGGCTTGTCTTTGGTCGACTCCTGGAAGTATTGAAAGAGAGAGTTTGTCTTCCCACATAGTCCACAATAATGAGTGGTCGGGGTCTAAATGTGCATAAACTAGGTCTCCCAAAATCGTGTCTAATTGCATTGGGTGGTGGGTAGGAGAATGTAGTATCAAATAAGGCAACTCGTCACCTAACTTCCTGATATCGTCTATAGTGAATATAGCATGGAAAGACAAGGCAAGGCTGGTTGTTAGTGTGATTAACAGAACAAGATTGTAAGCTAGGCCATCGGACTCTAAGCCTGCTGCTAAAATCAAAAGGAAAAGTGAAACTCCCGCTAGTATCGATGCGGTTGCGTTATGTATTCTTATATCGTTCAAACCCGCTTTTATTCTATCCATTCCAGGTTCAGCCATCATATCTCGCTTAACGCCTTTAACAATAGCTTCTTCTTTCCAAAGAGATGAGCGTAAAACCAACGCTGTCATCGCCCTTTCAGCAGCAATAAGTGCTGGAGCGATGGAGATGATTAGCATGGGAATCCATAGTAGCACCATCGAGGTCGGCCTGGTTAGTGGATGGTTGGGGGCGACGACTCCTGAAAGGGCGGTTATCGCCATCAAAAGCCCTGCAATTCTTCGCGTCAAAAGGACAATTGGGTTACAAGCGAGTTTACCGTATTTCACCCGTTGGGCTTCGGCTGATTCATAATCCAACAAAGAATTTGATATCGAATCCTCGCTTCGATCGAAATCCTTACTGTAAGGATTTGGCAAGCCAGCCCCGGTTCCGGGGATGACTCTCTTCGCCGATGAGTCTGCACTCATGGAACACTCCATATGTTGCGAAGGTATGTCACTTTGGGTCGGTTTTTACTAGCGATAGGTTGTTGAAAGGGGGGCCTCACCGGGTGTTTGGACACGTGGCCCAGCTGGATAAGGCGGCGGCCTCCTAAGCCGCAGATCGCGGGTTCAAATCCTGCCGTGTCCGCTTGTTGATTCGAACTAAATTGTTTGAGATACTGATATCTCTTTGACCCTGTGCAGGAATTCTTCTAATTGTACCCTGCCGTGCATTGAAGTCTGTAATTTCACGTCGCAGTCGGCTAATGCGTTTAGTAAGTCGCAGAGCATAGATTCATCGAGTAAAAGCCGTCCGGTTGTTAGTAATCGGTGGATATGATGTACAACATCATCGGCCTCTAATGCATGTTCATTCATCACCTGATCAAGAACTCCTAATGCTCCTTTCAGAACCCTCTTATTCCTACCCGCTTGCTTTTCCCAGCGCCAATCGTGAACTCTTCCTCTAATCGCCTCTTCCAAGACTTGCTGTATACCGACTAATGTCGTCGCTGTAACCACTTTTTGCAGATTTTTCCTGTCGTGAAGATTGTTTCTTCGAGCCAGAAGTTCGAGGAGGAATACTGCTCGCCGAAGATTTCCGTTTGCAACATGTGCAATATCTCCCAAAATCCCTCTTATTGGAGTTAAATCTTCCTTTTCAACGATTTGTTCAAGGCGTTTAGTGATTATTTCCTTGGTTGTTGTTGGAATCCTTACTTGTTTCGAACGTGAGCGTAAAGCATCGATTAAGCGAGAGGGTGAACGTGCTGTGAAAATAAACCTTGACGTTGAAGATGTGGATTCCATCATTCGCCTGAGATATGGTTGTCGCGTTGGACCAAGGTGGTCCGCATCTTCGATGATAATTAGGCGCGACACTTTGCTTGAAGAGGCCCCGTCGACTTCGAAATTTTCAATTCCTGCGGGTGGAGTGTCTCCAGCTAC
Source organism: Candidatus Poseidoniaceae archaeon (assembly GCA_949373265.1). Next base: position 33,633 of record CASICT010000013.1, read on the forward strand.
GGCTTTGGTGATATTCGAATCGAAGGAGTCTAGTGAAGAGCGCCCGGCTAAAGTATCCCTAGAGGATGACCCTTCGGGGCGTAAAAATTCTTCAAAGGTCTTCATCGCCCCAGCACTGCGTGCCAGATCTCTTGCTTGGAGAACGTGCGTGGTTGAATGCCAAGAAGGCCCGAGTATCTGGCGGGCGATCAAACGCCATGCTGCCGTCTTTCCTACACCGGCGGGTCCTGCCAAAATCAGATGCGGTGGATTTGCTTGTAGTGCTACTTTTCGTAGATTGGTTTGAATCGTTTCGTTCATCGCCAATTCATCGAATCGACGAGGGGAGTGAGACTCAAGCCACGATGCCATTGGTAGTGATTGGTTGGAGTGGGTCTTTCAACCCCTCGGTTTGCTTCAGTGAAGAATCACTCTGCGTCCAGGATTTTATGCCCGGTTCTTCGTAATTTAAGGAAAATACGAGTTCCACAGACCTTGCAGGTCATGGCTGGTTGCCACTTACCTTCTCGGTCACGGGTGAAACTTTGGATGGTGCCGCAATTAGCGCACTTGTAGTCAACAGTGAGGTCAGCCATGTTGTTCACTCTCATCTGCGCGACCAGCCTCCCCTCTTTGAAGGTGTCCTTTCTGACAAGGAATGTTCATGGGTGGCGCGCGGCGTGCTAATGGCATGGCAGAGGACAAATTGGTTATCGATGTAGTCGACAATGGCGGCCAATGGACTCACCGTGAATGGCGCATGCTGCGATACCTTGGTGTCGATACTCAGATCATTGAGAATAATACACCTGTAGATGAACTTCGTAAATTGGATGGACTTATTCTGTCAGGGGGTGCCGCTCGCATTGGACTGTCCGGTGAATTAGGAAATTGTGCCGCGTTTTTAGACTTGAAAATTCCCATTTTGGGAATTTGTGCTGGCCACCAGTTTATGGCACGACATTACGGAGGCGATGCTAGAGAATCGCCCGAGCCGGAATTCGGTGCAATGAGTATTGATTTAGTTGCGGGCGGAGGGGCTATTTTCGCACAAACAGGTCAAAAACAGACCGTTTGGGAAAGCCATAATGATGAAGTTCATGAGTTACCAGGGGGATTCTTCATCACCGCATCTAGTGACTCGTGCAAGATACAAGGCATGGAAAATGAGAAGTCGGCGACCGATTCGGTTTGCAGTTCCATCCCGAAGTTAACGATTCTGAATTCGGAAAAGAGATGTTTTCAAACTTCGTTGAAGTATGCCGAAAAGCGAAAGGCGATTGATGCAAAGTTACCCTGAGCCGGCTACCTAAATGGTGATTAGTTTGCGCGAAATGCCACATTACCCAGTCACCTCCTTTCATCGGATTTGCAGACCCAGTTTAGCTCGCTCTCTCCACCTTACAGCAGCCGCCGTCTGCCTTTGGTTTGGGAGTGATAACTGCTGTACGAATTCAAAGGCGACCTCCTTAGCTGCAAGAATGAGCCTGGGTGTCTTTGTATTTGGAGCGGTATTCATGTTCTCGATGAGTGGTGTCTACCACTTGTTGGACCAAGGTGGGACCCCTAGGTATGTGATGCAGCACCTAGACCATGCCGCGATTTGGATAATGATCGCAGGGACATTCACACCCATACACGTCATCTTGTTTACTGGATGGAGGCGCTGGGGTGTACTGGCGATTGTGTGGACTGCCGCAATTACCGGTCTTGTTTTGAAGACCGTTTTCTTCGATGAATTTCCAGAATGGCTCGGGCTAATTTTCTACCTCGCGCTAGGATGGGTGGGTGTGTTTTCAGGAACTATGCTTGCCAAGCAAACAGGGTGGCAAGGGGTGCGCCTCCTGGGGTATGGCGGGAATCGCATACAGTTTAGGGGCGGTTTTCGAATTCTTCCGACCACCTTTTTTCATCCAAGGGGTCATCGGGCCTCATGAAATATTTCATATCGCCATAATTTTTGGAGCCTATTACCATTGGACATTTATCGTTCAACATGCCGATGTGAAATTAAATGCATTACGATTGAATGAAAGTGAATAGGACGAGGCCCCGGACGTCATATATACCGAAAGTTTCCAAGTAGAAACAATGTCAATTATTCCCGAGTACTGGGGCGCTGCAAAACAACATTTGCGTTCGGTTGATGCCGTTATTGGCCAACTCATTGATGAATATGAAGAACCTCCTCTCAGTTCTAAAGATGAGTTGTTTGAAACCCTCGTTCGTTCAATTGTTGGCCAACAAATATCGGCGATTGCTGCTGATGCTATATGGGGCAGAATGGGACTGTTAATCGAACTTAAGACTCCTAAATCTTATGCACAAGTTAGCGACCAACAATTACGTGATGCCGGGTTGTCATTCAGGAAAATCGAATACATCCGGGGGATTGTTCAATCTTGGCCGCGCCTTTCTTTGATAGATTGGAACAATATGTCCGATGAAGAGGTTCGCAAAGAATTGATTTCTCTACGGGGCATCGGGCCATGGACCGTGGATATGATTTTGATTTTCAACCTACTTCGGCCGGATATATTCCCCTTAGGAGATGTTGGAGTAGTTCGAATGATAGAGCGATTGTATGCAAATGGTGAATCCCTGGACAATGAGGAATTGAATGAAATTGGAAATGTGTGGTCGCCTTACCGAACTGTTGGAGTTTGGTATCTTTGGCGCAGCCTTGACCCGGAACCTGTTGAATACTGACTAATTCAATGCTCTATTCGCATTGAGGTTTTTCTATCGTGCAATGATCGCCAAATGCGAGCATTGACAGTAGTTACCCTGTATTACAGAGATACAGAAAACGTGTATTGGTGATAATCTAACAATTTATTATGTTAAATTATAACTCAGGACTTGTTTTCCATCCACTCTTCAATTCCCTTAGTAGCTAGAATTAATGTTGGAGCCCAAAGGCCAACGAAAATTCCGAGCATCTGGTCTTCTGATACGAAGTAAAGATACAGAGATCCAACTACCGATAACATACTTGCCACTAAACCAATTTTTGCTAATTGTCCATTCATAACTATTCCCCAATATAGATTTAATATGATTTTACTAATAATATTGTGCATTTTATTGCCAATACATAACCTATTACTTACGATGGGTTCAATGGCTTACGTGCTCACCGTTACAACAGGAGGTTATGATGTGAGGCTCGGGCACATCGATCGTATTCGCGCTATAGCGATACTTTGCATGGTTCAGGTGCACACCGCTGCGTTAATTCCGCCTGAAGGAATTTCAATTGGTCACCCTGTTGCCTTTATCTCAGCAGCAATAGGAGGAATGGCTGCGCCCCTGTTTGTTACAATTTCCGGATGGGGTATGTACAGTAGTGCGAAGAGACGGGGTAGTTCTGATAATCGCGATTTTTCTTCGTGGATGCGTTGGATTATACCGCGATTTATAATTCTAATTTTTTGCCAGTTTTTAGTTAATTTTGCTTTTTTGTTAGAACGCGGAGGCAGGTTCGAATGGATGACCCCTGGCGTCTTAACACTACTAGCGCTGGCGGCGCTTTTTGGCCCTGTTTTGATATTGTTAAAGAAGGGCCAAAGGGTGGTTTTAATGCTCATTTTAATACTCTCCCCGTTAGCAATAGGCAGTTTAGGCGGTAGTGACTTACCATGGTTAGAGCGGGTGTATTCGGAAGGTGGATGGGAGTGGCTTCAGCGTCTTTTACTAGATGGAACATATCCTGCATTACCATGGATGGCGTTCATTGTTCTCGGTAGTTTGGTTGAAGATTATAGGGGCTCTTCAAAAATTAAATTATTGACGTCCCTGGGGTTGTTCTCGATTGGAGCCAGTATAATTTACTCGTACTACGAAGGTATGGCCTGGGCACTAACTAGGGGTGATGCTTTGCTAACCTTTTTCCCAGCAAATACTCCTTTCATCTTTACTTCGGTTATCTTTGTGATAATTATATTCAAATTACTGGAAGGAAAGGAAATGGCAGGCGGTAAGCCAACGGGAGGCGAGAGCCTTTCATGGATAGAGCCTGCGGGTAGATTGTCTCTAACGATATATGTCTCTCACTTTGTAGTGCTAGGGGCTTTTGCGCTCAAGATGCAAGATGAGTCAAGGCTGGGAATTTATCTAGCGTTTATCTTGACTATGTTTCATACATTTATTTGGATTCCTTTAGCGATATTGCATGAAAAATACATCCCTAATATCTCATTTGAAGGACTACTAAGGAAATTAAATTAATTTCAATTAGTAGTAATCAGATTTTGAGGTTCGCTTGACGTGCCAGTAATACAATTCGCATACTGTGTTCTAACATTGCTGCATTTGCCCAAGCATCGTCTAAGTCTGCCCCAACACAATATGCCCCATGTCCACGAATTACTACGCATTTACTTCCACCCTGGGTTAGAGCATCAGCGGTTTGCCTAAGGAAATCATCAGGGTTTTGATCATCTGGGTCGACGATAACAATCTTGCCCAGCATTCTCTTGCCGACCTCGTCTATCGGTGAGCACAGAATCAAGTCTTTCTCACAACTAGCTGCGGTGGTGTGTGCTCCCATCATGTGAATACAAGAGGCGGGGCCCCCGGTTTTCAGTGAAGTCGAAGCCAATAGAACTTCCAAAATCCGCCAATCGATAGGTGCCCCTTCAGGAGCGCCTTGGCCAAGTCTAGCGCCAACTAATCCGCGTTCATTTAGGCGCGAGAGTGTAATTCCGTCTCGGGTGGATATCATTACGCCCGGCATACCAGGATGTAGCATAGAAATCGAGCCCATGTTAGCACGGACAAGATGTTCTCTGTCTAACTGGCGGGCTAGTCTTGCAAAATCTGCTACAAGATGGTCAGGCACGACAATGTCGGCTGCTAGTACCGCAGGAGGCATAGGTTCGCTTTCCAACTCCTCGATTACATCTGCAGCGCCCGCTAAGGACTTTCGTAGACTGTTTACCTGCCCTGATAGAAGAATTGCTTCTTGTTCGGCAGCTTTAGCCCGATTAGAAATGTCTGGTTTTGGAGCCTCGAATTGCGGCTCGGGTTCAGGTTCAGGCTCAGGCTCAGGCTCTGGTTCTGGTTCAGGTTCTGGTTCAGGTTCAGGCTCTGGTTCAGGTTCGAGTTCAGGCTCCATCTCCGGTTCTGGGGCCTCTTGGGCCTCTTCGACTGAGTCCGGTCCTGCAGGTGGCCCTGCAGGTGGCCCTGCTGGCGGTCCTGCAGGTGGCCCTGCTGGCGGTCCTGCAGGTGGCCCTGCTGGTGGCCCTGCAGGTGGTCCTGCTGGTGGCCCTGCAGGTGGTCCTGCTGGTGGCCCTGCTGGTGGTCCTGCAGGTGGTCCTTTTGGAGGTCCTTTTGGCGGGCCAGGAGGTGATTTCTTGTGAGTGTCTACTCCAACTTCGGATTCTTCAACTTCAGAGGTTTCTTCTTCGGGGGTTTCTTCTTCCGTTTCTGTTACTTCTTCTTCCGTTGTTTCGATCACGGTGGATTCTTCTTCAACAGGTGGCGTCAGGCCATCTAGACCGTCGAATGCGCCCCCAAACATATCATCTGCTGCTGCATTTTCTGCAACCTCTCGAGACTTCTCTGCTGACGTTTTTGGACCGGCCACGTTCTCTCCCCGATGGGGCCACAGAGCGCGGCTTAAATAGCGGTTGTTACTCGGCGACTTGCTGCCCGTGTGGTGTAGCGGTTATCATGAGGCGTTGTCGATGCCTCGACCCGGGTTCGATTCCCGGCACGGGCGCCTAAAAGAGCCACTGAATACTTGTATGGCGATAACGAATCATTCTTGAAGTATAGGCAATACGGTCAATCATGCGCAGCATTGCATACTTGTTCGTACTCATACTGTTGAGTCCGATGGCGGTTGCGTGTGAAACTGAGGTGGAAAGGGCACTGAACGGTTGGTTCCCGTCCCCTACCGGTATTTCTCCTGACAAAGATGAATCGATTCGGGAAACAAATAGGATTGCTTCTATTGGCCAAGAGGTTGCGCGGTTCCAATTATGGCGTGTTCTCAATGGAGTTGAATTAACAGAAAGGCAGATCGCTGATGAAATTGATAGATCTATGATAGAAAATGGCTCTAATCCAGATTGGCCATCCTTCGATACCATTGTGGCCTCGGGACATAACGGGGCTATTCCGCACGGAGACCCAGAAAACGGCGGTGCTGGGCCAAAGATTGTGGAAGTAGGTGACGTAGTCGTGGTCGATTTGGGCGCTAGAGTCAATGATTGGGTTAGTGATGTTACCAGAACCTACATCGTTGGAGGAACTACTAATGAGACAATCATTTCTTCTTACATGGCAGTGTATGATGCACAGAACCTAACATTCCCGGTTCTTCAAGCGGGAACTCCCGCTTGGGTCCCTGATGATATTGCTAGGACGCACATCACGGAGCAGGGGTATGGAGATTTATTCATCCATAGCCTTGGGCATGGTTTTGGAGTATGTGTCCACGAGCCTCCGCTGCTGTCAAGTGGTTCATCTGATCCATTGTTTGGTCTAAGTTACAATGAACAGCCGTTGATGATTTATGATGCGATAACGGTTGAACCTGGAATATACCACCCCGATTGGTTCGGTATTCGCATAGAGGATGATTTCTTGATTAACGCTGGTGGCCACGAATACCTCACCGCTGACCTACCAAGAGATTTAGACTGGGCTATGATTATGCTTGAAGATTATACAGACGAATCTGTAAAGGAAGTCGAGGGCGATGATGACGATTCAAGATTCCTTCCTTACCCCGTTGGTATAGTGGAAATTCTCGTACTCGCCGCAATCGTTGTCGCTGTTAGGCGAGAAGAAGATGAATAAGCGAGCTGTTTGCCAAAGTTTAGACACTCATTCTATGACATAAAAAAAACCCCCACCGAGAGCGAACTCTCGATGAGGGCGAATTCCCGTTAGGGCGTATCATTCAAATAAAGTGAATTTCACTCGTCTGAAGGTATAAACTGACCAATCAATGTTGATCCAAGTGCAATTGACATAGCAGCTCCTGCCATCCAAAGACCTGTACTTATTGTTGAGTCGCCATCTGGTAGCATGAAGTACCAAAGAACCATACCTAGTAGCATTAGTCCTCCTGCTCCCCAAGAGATTACCTTCTGGCCCATTTCTGGGATCGCATCCATTGCGTCGACTCCAGCCATTGGTAGAACCATCATCAGAGTTGCAACAAGCGCTAGTACAACGCCGCCCCACATTCCGATTTGACCCATTGTACCTGCTAATGCTGCTGAATTACAGTCATCTACATCATCTGAGGGAGCATCCATTTTTTCTTGAACCTCGCACAGATCTGAAATTCCTATTATCAAAGTTAGTTCTGATCCATCACATTCAACTGTTGCATCTTCGAACATTCCTTCATACAAACCTTTCATCATATCGCACATATCAGAATCTTCTGCGTCCATAACCATCATCCTGTTGCTTAGGCCAGTATTATCTGCACTGTCGGCACCATCCTCACTTGTATCTTCGGTAAGCCATTCATTGCTGAATATTGCCATTGCACCTAGAATTAGGCTAAGCGCCATCATACCCGCCATAATCATTCCTTTCATTTTTCCATCCATTATTTTCACATTCCTAAGACTATTGTCTTAAATGGACCCATTTCGTCGAGTATATGAGTGTTGCACTAAATCGCAGAAAGAATTGTACGATTTGTGGAGATGATAATAAAAACCGTTTGTTATTATCAAGATGGTTCTGATTTCTTAAAATAATGAAACTATTCGGTCAATAATAACGAGAAATATTACTTAAATCCGGGATGAATCTAACATCGATAAAAACGTTAGTTCAAACAATGTCGTGGTTAGTTACTGTGCCGCAAACTGTACAATATACATCAACTCCTTTGATGCGGGGTGTAGCTCCAGATATGTCACTCTCTGCGCCGCATTGGCACTTGACTTTGGTCTGCATGTCTGTGGGCAATAAGCGCTCATTGATGAAATCAGCGGCGATTAACTCCTGATTAGGTGCAACTCGATACAAGCATATGTGTCCACGGGGGAATATGAGCGATTTGCTTCAATGGTTAAGGAAATGATTTCGCAACCGGATAACGTTTTTCGGATTTGTTCTTCTGCCTGTTCTAGAGAATCTAAGGGTAAAATGGCCCACCCCCTAATTACTACCTCGTGGCCTTTTCTTAGCAGGCCTAGCAAATCAGGTAAGTGGTCTATACTATCGTGAGGGAGGTTGACTAGCAAGAGGTCACAACAATTGGGTAACTCGTTAGAAAGATTCCTTGCATCTCTACAAGAAGTAATGTTCTTTGGTAAATTTAGAGTAAGTAATTCGACCGCTTTTGGATTAAGATCACTTGCAAATATTTCTTCGACTATTCCCTCCAAAGAAGAAAGCGGGATTAGGGCGGGTCCAACGCCCGCATATGGGTCGCAAACTGTAATCGCCCTACCCAACTTCTGTGATAACTGCTTAGCGCAGCCGACCGTTTCTATTCTCTCATTTGCTAATCTTGGTGAATAGTATGCTACTGCTGGGTCAACCCAAAATTGGTTGCCGCTTTCTCTTACCAATGTCCTGGTTTTTGCAGAAGAGTTGCTGGAAATAACAGTTAAATCTCTAACGCGGAATTCACCTTTAACTCCTTTATCCGCGCATATGACTCTAGCGCTGGGGTGTTGTTCTATCATTGCTTTAGCTATGTCTGTAGAGTATTTGGAAACAGTTTTTGGGATTTTGACTATGATGACATCCCCTATTTGGTCATGGCTCATGGGCCATTCTTCTTCGTGAAGATGAAATAATTTCGTATCTAGTCGCTGTGTCCAGTGCCTTGGCCCTGGACGAATTGGCTCTAATTCAATTATGTTCAATCCATCAATATAATCTGGGGCTAATTGATTTAATGCGATTGCTCTCCACTCGCCTAAATTATGAATTCCGCAACCCTCTGCTAGCCAGCCCTCGTTGACTAATCTCTCTCTCCAATGAGAGGTTTCTTTGCTCGGCACGCTCAAATGGCGCATAGTCTTCGCCATACCCACAGGAGCAGGTGGTTTGAGCATGGCGGCTGGTTTGATTCTAATTGGCATTGGCCCGGGCGGTATTGGCGGTATGACCCGCGATGCGATTGTTGCTGCCAAAAATGCAGACTACAGAAGATATGAGGCCTATACTGCTTTATGGAGTCAAGAAAATTTGCAATCTCTTGAAATTGAAGTTGGTGAAATTCTGCAAGTCATGCGTCCTGAAGTTGAAGACCCTGTTGAATTACTTGAACTCGCCAAAAAAAATACTGTTGCTGTGCTGGTCGTAGGAGATCCGTTACAAGCAACGACACACGTCGATTTACAATTACAGGCTATTGAAGCGGGGATAGATTGTAGAGTTATTCATGGCGTATCCATAACGGGACTGGTTACCGGGGCAATTGGGCTCTCAAACTATCGGTTTGGAAGACAAACTACCCTAACTTATGCCTACAGTGGGTGGATTGCTACTTCTCCTTTGGAAGTGATTGCCATGAATAGAATTCAAGGGCTGCACACTCTGGTTTTACTCGATTTAGACCCCACGGGGGAAGGCGTTGGTGGTCAGCGTCCGATGCAGCCGGCTGATGCTGCTGATGCTATTACCGGCATGGCTGGAAAATTATCTGAAAATGTCGAAGAGATGGTAAGAGATTCTAATGTTGATTCGTTGAAGTATGAGGCGTGTGTAGAAATTTGTAAAGAGATTTCTTCGCTGATGGTCGTTCTATGCAGCGACATGGGGACTCAAAATCAGTCTATTTCTTATGTCTCGGTTCGAGAATTAGAGCATGGCTCTACCGGCCGCCTCCATTGTCTAGTTGTGCCTGCTAATCCAAGCGATGTTGAGTTAGCAGCACTTGCACGCTGGTCGAAGAACTGAACAGGGGGCGCCGTCTCCGCACAACTGATGGCAGGTCCTGCTCAGGTCGAATTTCCTGGAAAGAAGCGGCAGCGTATGCGAATGCGCGGCACTAAGCAGGCAAATTTGGATACTCAGAAAAGGTTGAGAAAAAACCTTGACAGGCTGTTAGAAGAGGGCGAGATTTTGCTCCCCGCTATGACATGGTCTGGTAAATTGAAATGGGGTAGAACCGACCCTGTAACAAAAACTCTGAGAGAATTACGAAAGATTCTCGATAAACGACATGACAAAAAGTGGTTAGCGAAAAGAATGATGGCTAAGCGCGGCGATGATATTGGTAAGGCGTTTGCAGGCTCATTGGTAGCGGCTCATGAAAATGATATTTCTCTTGTAGGCAACTACAGCCATCAATCGTTTGGCAAAGCATCCTATGTTCGTAAGGGCGACGGTAAGGTTGCTTATCAGGCTGGAATTCAAAACCACCATATGCCAACTCTTCGAATGCTTCCTTGGGAAGATCATGCTCGAAAGGGTTACTTCTTCTTCTCATGGTACGGCGGTTTTGTTTGCAGTGGGCCTAAACCGGCAATACCGGAAGGGTGGTTGCACGATGTTCTCGGTCGATCGCGATTTGATTTTGCCAATGAAGGAAACGTTTGGGCCACAAGAGGATTAGATCTTGAGAAGATTGCCAATAATGAAATGTCGGGTGAGGGGTATCTCTTACTGAATTTTATTGATGGAAGTAAAGTCGCTATTAGTTTTAACATGCTGGAAACAATAAAAGGAAAAACTTCCTTTATCCACGACCTTGCTCTTTCAATGCTCCCTCCTAATCTTTCAACTGTAATGACTCCTGATGCAATCTGGTATCCTGAAGGTTGTTCAAGGGACGGTGCTCGTGAAGCAATAGACCGTATCTTGGATGCTTGGATGGGCCTTACCTTGAATGAAGGCTCAATCGCAAAAAGGGCAAAGGCTGCCGTTTTACACCACTTAGATGATGGCTTTGTCGTCGGAGAAAAGTGGTTTGAAACAGCTGAAGATGCTGTTCAGGAACTGAATGGTTCGTCTTCAGAAAAGGGTTTAGCATTAGCGTTAATGCTTGAAGCGACTGGTTCAGGAATTAGAATTTCTAGTAAAGGAGAGGTTCACGAACGAGAAGGGACTGCTCTAGAAATTGCTGCAGCGTCTTGTAACGATGTTCTTTCTGCATTATGGGAAGACCATGGCCTTTCAGGACTGATTAGTATGGGCATAGGTCAAGAAGAAGCCGAAGAGTTGTGGTCGGCCCAATGCAACAAAAAGAGAGCCTTTGGTAAGTTTTTGAAAGATATTGAATCCCAGAGGTCTAAAGCTGATATTCTTCAAAAGTTCCCTTACAGAAGAGGTAAGGTGCCAGGCCCGGTTGGAATGATTAACGATCTTACAATCCTGGGTTTAGTCGATGGTGTAGGCAAAGCAGAGAAGCAGGCTTTGGCAAAGAAAGAGGGGATAGATGCTGAATCTGCCTCGTGGGCTTGGTTGGTCGCATCTGGAAAATCAAACGGCCAAGAATGGCAATTCTCATCCGATGCTAGAGAGCGTGGTGGGGCTTGGAGCCCTGCGGCAATCGCTGTTTGGAAAGCAGGCCAATCATTAGTAAATGGTGAAGAGGTAGATTACAAAGAATCATTGCAACTTCTACGAAAGGCTTGTGGCCAAATAGAAGAATTGCCATAATCAAAGGTTTGCTAAAGCGTTAGAGATATCGTCCCAGAGGTCTTCAACGTCCTCTATACCGATAGAGATTCTAACAAATCCTGCGCTTAACCCTGCTGCAATCCTAACGTCTTCCGGAATACCCATGTGGCTGGAATTAAACGGGCACTCTACTAGACTTTCAACACCGCCTAGGCTAGTAGCTTCGAATATAATTTCAAGTCCACGCATGAACTTCAACGCAGCAGGATCTCCGCCCTTTACAGTAAAGGCAATCATTCCAGTTCCTTTAGGAATTATACGCTTTGCTAGTTCGTAGTCTTGATGAGTTGCAAGACTTGGGTGGTGAACCACATCGATTGATTCATGTGCTTGTAATCTCTTTGCAATTTCTTCTGCATTAGCGCAGTGTACCGGCATTCTAACAGCAAGTGTTCTGATTCCCCGTTCTAGAAGATAGCAGTTATGAGGGTCTGGTGAGCCCCCGAAATGTACCTTTTTCATGAACATCTTTGCAATTAAATCAGCTCTTCCAACAACCGCTCCACCGATTATATCGGAATGGCCACCGAGGTACTTGGTAGTGGAATGGATTACCAAATCTGCACCCATCTCGATCGGCTGACATCCCCATGGTGACGCAAAGGTGTTGTCGATCAGTAATAACAAACCGTGCCGTTTTGCAATTTCAGACATTGCTTCAATGTCACAGATTTTTATCACGGGATTTGTAATTGTTTCAATATACAGCATCTTGGTATTCTCTTGAATGGCCGCTTCGTAAGAGGCAGGGTCTTGCATATCAGCCATTGTAGTTTCAATCCCAAATCGTGGCAACTCCTCTGTCATCAAACCATATGTTCCACCATATACGTCGGAACTTGCTACTATGTGGTCTCCTTGTGAAAGAAGACCCATTAGAGTTGTAGAAATTGCAGCCATGCCGCTAGCGAACAGTTCCCCGTCCTCAGCTCCTTCTAAGGCGCATATTTTCTGAACTACTGCTTCTGAATTTACACTTGATAGTCGAGCATAAAGCAATGTGTGCTGTGCTCCAGCCGCCCATCCAGCATATCTTTCATCTGTAAGACGGTATGTTGAAGATTGAAAAATTGGGGTGTTTACTGCTCCGTCGATGTGCTGCGTACCTGCGTGAACAGCGTCTGTTGAAAATTTCCTTTTGTCGGACATTGGCATCTCCAAACCATTGTTTGGGTCGCGCCCACATCAACAATTCGCCCAAAATTAAGCCCGATTGTCGAAAATTACCCTTGTTTCCACTGCAAAGCCCGACATTATGACGGAATCATTGATAATGTGGTGCCTATTCGTTTTAGATATGAAACTCGATTCTAACGATTTGAAACTAATTGAGTTGCTAAAACAAGATTCTAGGGCGTCTGTTACCTCTCTTGCAGAGTCGATGGGTATTGCAAGGGTTACGACTCACGATAGAATGGTGAGGCTTCAGCGAGAAGGTATTATCCGAAGATATACTGTTGATGTCGATGCAAAGGCTTGGGGTTATGAATTACGGGCGTTTATTTTTGCACGTTGTGACAGAGGTGATGTCGACCGCAGAGCTGTTGCTCAAAGGTTGTGTGCTCTTTCCTACGTTGTACGATGCAATGTAATTGCAGGTGATTGGGATTTGTTAATCGAAGTCGTTAGTCAGTCTATGGATTCCTTAGGAGATGCGATATTGGATGGTTTATCGAAAGTTGGCGGAATCGCTAGCACTCAGACTATGGTTTCGTTCTATGATTACTCAGGACCTGCTTCTTCGCTAAGATGAGTTTCTTCATCATCGCCAGATTCGTCCAACTCAACTATTATGTTACCAATTAGAAGAAGTAATCCCATCAAAAGCCATATCGATAGATCTACCATTCCTTCTGACCATCCGTATATCGTTGCCCAAACCGGTTCAAATGAGTAGATTATTGCTGCGTGGGTGGGGTTTAGATACTTCTGGAAAGCATTTAGCATGAGAATACAGGCTAGTGAGCCAAACAAGCCGAGACACAATAGTGGGATTATCACTCCTTCTTGCCATGCAACCTCCACTACCATTGGGTCGCCGCCAGATGCCACGAGTGCAATAATTCCCGCTCCAATTACTAATACGGCGAAAGAAGTCGAAGTTACAGCAATTGGATTGAGTCTCTTGGTTATTGAATCGGTATAGATTATGTGTAATGCGAAGAAAAATGCGCAGAACACGGTAAGTATCTCTCCTGTTCCCCAAACGATATGTGGGGGCCCGTCGATAAAACCGGCTCCAACTGTGGCCAACAATACGCCAACAATCATCATGCGTGTCGGCTTTTTGTCGCTAATTTTTACAGACAGTATTGCTGTAAACACGACATATAAAGAAGTGAGGAAGGCAGACACAGAAGGCGAAACTGAATTGATTCCTATCATTTGTAATACAAAGCCCGCTAACATTAGACTGCCTAGAATTAGTCCGCCCGACCAGTCCTCTTTCGAAGTAAGGGCCGTTCTTGCCCGGCTTGAAAACAGAATGAGGGCAACAAATGCAATCAAGAATCTTGAAGCAACGATTACTCCAACTACTCCTGTTTTAGAATATTCATCCAATTGAACATCGAGTGAGTTCATTGCTTGTTTCATCCAGACGAATGTTCCGCCCCATAACAACGTAACAAAAAACAGGCCTATTGCAGCCTGACGCCTAGTTGCCATGTATTATGCCTAATCGCTTTGCTTTTCATGATGGCGGTACTTTTGCAATATTCATCAATGTAAGGGCCATAGTGAGGTTTTTTGGCGTTTCGATTTAGAGCCCGTTTTACTAAGATTCAGAGTTGATATGCGCCAACACTCTTGAGCCGGACGGTGTGTGTGCCGGTTATGGCGAGTAGTCGTTTCTGGGATGAGCCCATTGAAACCGGCGCTGTTCCACCATCAGATAGTGAATTCGATTGTATCGTGGTTGGAGGCGGGCCCGGCGGGGCTGCTGCCGCATCCTATCTTGCCAAAGGATGGTAAGAGGGTCCTACTGATCGAGAAAGGGAGTGTGGCCGCGCGACAAGGTTTGCGGAGATGCCGTCGGGCGGTAAATCCCTCGGCCATGTACATCGCATTAGGCGTAAAGGCCAAATTAGAATCGACGCCGCATTTCAGAGTTACAGGAATTGTTTTCTCATCGCCAAATGGCAGTGAGGTTGTAACCGTTCCACTTCCAGAAGGAGATGTTGAAAAAATGGAGGCCGGCTATTCTCTTGCCGCGACAGCAATTCGATTGGCTTACTCTTTCGAGAGAGCGACGGAACTGGTTCTCGAAAACGGAGGATCTGTAATCCAGGGCGCAGCTGGTAACTGAGGTTCACGATGTGGAGGGGCGAGTAACCGGAGTCGAAGTCGGCACTTGGAGGCAAGCGCGGCGAAAAGCGAAACTATGCAGTGCGCCTTGGACCATCGGAGCCGGAGGATACCAGTGCCCGGTCGCTCGAACGGTGGTCAAGGAGTTAGCCAAGGAGGAATTGGTAGACCGGATGCACTACTGCGGAGGATATCGAGAATATTGGTCTGGCGTAAAGGGCTGTGAGGGCGATGCCGGAAATATCGAGATTCACTTTGTGGACAGTATCATCCCTGGATATTTCTGGCTATTCCCACTAGGAGGGGGGAGGGTCAACGTCGGCATTGGGATGGTTATGGGTCATGATGGACAAACAGAAGAAGAAGCTCAGACCATTACAGGCAGACGTAATTGCTAACCACCCACTATTCAAGGAGAGCGTTTTGCAGACGCCGACGACTGATTGAAGGAACCGGTAAAGGGTTGGCAATTACCCTTCGGTAGCCCGCGTAAAGGGCGAGAAGAACCAACCTCGCCGGGCTTACGCCCCTGGGGCGTTACTGATTGGAGATGCTGCTAGTTTAGTCGACCCGTTTCTCCGGAGAAGGGGTCGGAAACGCCCTTCTTAGCGGCGAGATGGCGGCGAGGCACGTTGTCGGAAACGTATAGGAGGTGCCGCGTACCAGGAGGAGTTGTGGGCGGCACTGGGCCCCGAACTTACGAATTCTTACAAAATGCAGAAGATGAGTCGACGGAAAGTGGCTCCTCAACTGGTTTGTTGGAAAGGCAGGCCGCAAGCCTGTTATTCAGGAAATGATGACAGAGATGATTGCGAGTAAAGAGGCTCAAGAAAACCTCCACTCGAAGTGGTTCTTGGTGAAGACACTTTACTATTCTGATTGGTGATTTTATGGATGCAAAACTAACTGGCGTTAAGGCGGTGTTCTTGGATTTGGATGGGACTATCTACCTTGGGTAGGCAACCTGAATCACAGGTGCGCTTGAGTTCCTTTCGACGGTGTGAAGAGCAGGGTGTGAAGCGCTATTTCCTCTCGAATAATTCCTCGACGGTCTGTAGAGCAGTATGTGGCCAAACTGAACGCCATGAACATTCCCTGTGAACGCTGAAGATGTTCTGCTTTCAACACACGATTTGCTATCATGGCTTGCTAAAAATGACATTACTCGGACGTGGGCAATTGCAACTAAAGGGGATGTGCCAAATGATGGAAGAGGTGGGAATTAGCAACAAGAGACGATGACCCGCAGTACGTTGTTCTTGGGATATGATACCGAAATCGATTACAACAAAATATCAACCGCTTCCATTCACATGCACAAGGGGGTTCCACTGGTGGCTAGCCACCCAGACATGGTGTGCCCATCT